>JAFACP010000084.1 GCA_023425455.1 Pseudomonadota bacterium
TATTCTGCGCGACCCCATCAAACACACCGTGCTGCCCTCGCCCTTTATTAAGGGAATTGTGCCGTTGATTATCCTGTTCTTCTTTGTCGTTTCGCTGGCTTACGGCATCGCCACGGGCAAAATTCGCCGTCAGGCCGACCTGCCGCAGCTGATGATCGATCCGATGAAAGAGATGGCGGGCTTTATTGTGATGGTGTTTCCACTGGCACAGTTTGTCGCCATGTTTAACTGGAGCAACATGGGCAAGTTTATGGCGGTAGGGTTAACCGACGCGCTTGAGGCCGCCGGGCTGAGCGGCATTCCGGCGTTCGTCGGCCTCGCCATTCTCTCTTCCCTGCTGTGCATGTTTATCGCCAGCGGCTCGGCCATCTGGTCCATTCTGGCACCGATATTCGTGCCGATGTTTATGATGCTCGGCTTCCATCCAGCCTTTGCGCAGATTCTGTTCCGTATCGCCGACTCTTCGGTGATCCCGCTGGCGCCGGTATCGCCGTTTGTCCCGCTGTTTTTAGGCTTCCTGCAGCGCTATAAGCCAGAGGCCCGGCTCGGCACCTACTATTCACTGGTATTGCCTTATCCGCTGATCTTCCTCGGCGTATGGCTGCTGATGCTGGTGGCGTGGTATCTTGTCGGTCTGCCGATAGGACCGGGAATTTACCCGCAGCTGCACTAAAGGAGCCACCATGCTGAGATTACTGGAAGATAAAATTGCGACGCCGCTTGGTCCTCTGTGGGTGATTGCGGACGAGCAGTTCAACCTTCGAGCCGTGGAATGGGAAGAGCACAGCGACCGGATGGAAGCCCTGCTGGCGACCCATTACCGCACAGGAGGCGTTGAACGCATCCGCGCGGTTAATCCCGGCGGCCTGAGCGCTAAGCTTGCGGCCTACTTCGACGGCGATCTCAGCATCATCAACACCCTGCCCACCGCCACGGCAGGCACACCGTTTCAGCGTGAAGTCTGGCAGGCGTTACGCCGTATTCCCTGCGGGCAGGTAATGCATTATGGCCAGCTCGCGGAACAGCTCGGCCGCCCGGGCGCGGCGCGCGCGGTCGGTGCGGCAAATGGTTCGAACCCGGTAAGTATTGTCGTTCCATGTCACCGCGTGATTGGGCGTAACGGTACCCTGACGGGCTACGCCGGCGGGGTACAGCGCAAGGAGTGGTTATTGCGTCACGAAGGCTATCTTCTGCTGTAGAAACAGACGTTTTGTGCTTAATATTCTTCTGCTTAGGCTAAAAATCCATAATCAAGCTGTGGAATTTCAATAAGATGGCGGCACATTGCCGTCTGTTGTCCTTATTGATGGTTTGCCAGGCTTACGTACACCCTAAAAAGATGTTAAAATTGACCAATATCAATTAAGGCTTGGGCAAACCTATGATCCCGGAAAAGCGAATTATACGACGCATTCAGTCTGGCGGTTGTGCTATCCATTGCCAGGATTGCAGCATTAGTCAGCTCTGTATCCCGTTTACCCTGAATGAGCATGAACTCGATCAGCTTGATAACATCATCGAGCGCAAAAAGCCTATTCAGAAAGGTCAGACGCTGTTTAAAGCGGGAGATGAGCTGAAATCGCTCTATGCAATCCGTTCTGGCACCATCAAAAGCTACACCATCACTGAACAAGGCGATGAGCAGATCACCGGTTTCCATCTGGCAGGCGATCTGGTGGGCTTCGATGCTATCGGGACCGGTCATCATCCGAGCTTCGCTCAGGCGCTGGAAACCTCGATGGTTTGCGAAATCCCGTTCGAGACGCTGGATGACCTTTCCGGCAAAATGCCTAATCTGCGTCAGCAGATGATGCGTCTGATGAGCGGTGAGATCAAAGGCGACCAGGATATGATCCTGCTGCTTTCCAAAAAGAATGCGGAAGAGCGGCTGGCGGCGTTTATCTACAACCTCTCCCGTCGTTTTGCCGAACGCGGATTCTCCCCGCGTGAGTTCCGCCTGACCATGACGCGTGGCGATATCGGCAACTACCTGGGCCTGACCGTTGAAACCATCAGCCGTCTGCTGGGGCGTTTCCAGAAAAGCGGGATGCTGGCGGTGAAAGGTAAATACATCACCATCGAAAACGGCGAAGCGCTGGCGGTGCTGGCAGGTCATTCCCGCAACGTCGCATAAAACGTCCGTCCCTCTCCCGAATGCCAGATTGCCTGTCAATCTGGCATTTTTTATGCCCTGACGCTCAGAGCTGCAGCCAGCTATTGCTGGTCATAGCGTTCAAAACCGTTTTGCGTAGCGATGACGACCTTGTTACGCCCCGCCCCTTTCGCTTCATACAGCGCTTCATCGGCGCGACGCAATAACACCTGAATATCGCCCTCGTTATCAGACAGAGACGCAACGCCTGCCGACACCGTGATATGGCCGGCAAAGGGGAAGAGAGCCGAGCCGATCATCTGACGGATACGTTCCGCCATTGCGGCAGCGTCATGAATGCCAAGCCCCGGAAGAAGAAGGATAAACTCCTCCCCGCCAAACCGGCTGAGGATATCATCCTTACGGCAGGTTTTTTGCAGCTCCCTGGCCAGCATAACCAGCACGGCGTCCCCGGCATCATGCCCGTGCCGATCATTCACATTCTTAAAGTGATCAACATCAATGGCGATAACGCTCATCGGCGTTCCCGGCGCAAATTTGTTATACAGCCAGTTAAAACCCCGCCGGTTATAGGTGCCCGTGAGCGGGTCCGTCATCGCCTCGTCGGTAAGTTCGGTCACCTGCTCGCGCGCCAGACGCAGGCGCTCCTGAACGGCATCCTTGAGCTGATAGGCTTCGTAATACCAGACCGGCACGGCTTCGAGGGACGGCGTTTTATCATCCTTGCCGTTGTCGTCGCGCATCAGGTTGGCCAGCGTCTCCAGCGGTGCGGCTACCCGGGTTCCGAGAAAAATCATCAGCCCCCCGATCAGCGCAACGATCGCCAGGATGAACCCTATCGATTTTTTAACCGTCGCGAAAAGGATCGCATTCACCGCATTTTCATCACCGGAAACGAAAATATTCCAGTCGGTTTTATTCAGACTGGCATAACCCGCCTGATAGGCTTTGCCATTATTATGCAGGATCAGTTTGCCGCTACCGTTTGACTGCAGCTGGGTACTGACTGACGGGGAAAACGTCTCTCTTGTTCCCACCAGTTCAGGCTTATGATTGAAAATAATCATGCCGTTGTTATTCACAATCTGAATATCCGAACCCCCGGAATAGAAATGCTGGCTCAGGATGTCGCTCAGCATGCTGTGCTTTTTCAGATAAATCGTACCGCCGATATAGCCTAAATAACGGCCATCGGCGGAAAAAAGTGGCTGCGAGAGAAACACAACGTAATTTCCCGTAGCCGAGATAAACGGCTGCGAGATGAAGGGTTTTTGCGAGGTGATGGCAAGCATGCTGGCGTCAGACGCTAATCTTGTACCGACAAGATTTAAACTCTCCGGCGATGTCGCCTTAACAACCCGGTCTCTGTTGACCACCACTACAGAGTTAAAAAAGCCGGACTGGAGCCGCAGGCGATCGGCTTCACTGCGTAACTGCTGCGGGTTGCTGAGCCCTTTTATCTGGCCGGCACTCCACCTCAGCTCGCTTTGGGCAATGGTCAGATACCGGTCAGTGGTATCCGCCAGCTTGCGCGCATAGGCGATATTGTTCTGGACAATGCTGTCTTCAATATTCGTCTTCTGAAACAGAGTCAGCGCGCCCAGCAGCAAAAGCGCCGTGAGCATGACGGCGCCCGTTGATAGCGAGGTGATGAGCGTGCGTAGACGAATTTTTTTGCTGTCCATAAGTTATTACGCTGTTAAATGAGGATCCTGACACTACATTCGCACGGCCTGCAGCGTATTTCAAATACCTGCGAGGCTCAACGCGCGTTCCTGAGCGGAAATCGACCACAGCGAACAGCAAGCAGATAGCCCTGCGCCGTGCTACTGGCGCGCCGTCGCCGTATCGCGTAAAACAATTTGAAATCAATATAAAACATAAACAACCAATAAATTTTAGTGATTTATTGATCTGGCAAAACTTCCCCCCTGTTTCATTCAAGATATATAGGTTACTCTTTTAATTACAGACTGTGGTGACAGTTGTAAGGAGACCTGTATGGCAAAGTATCAAAACATGCTGGTGGCCATCGATCCTAATCAGGACGATCAACCCGCGTTACGGCGTGCTGTGTATTTACATCAACGGATTGGTGGCAAAATCAAAGCGTTTTTGCCGATCTATGACTTCTCATACGAGATGACCACCCTTCTGTCGCCTGACGAACGCACCGCGATGCGTCAGGGAGTGATCAGCCAGCGTACCGCCTGGATCCGCGAACAGGCGAAATACTACCTGGAAGCCGGTGTCCCTATTGATATCAAAGTGGTCTGGCACAACCGTCCCTTCGAAGCCATCATTCAGGAGGTGGTCGCCGGTGAGCACGACCTGCTGCTGAAAATGGCGCACCAGCACGACAAGCTGGAGTCGGTGATCTTCACCCCAACTGACTGGCACCTGCTGCGCAAATGCCCGTGTCCGGTGTGGATGGTGAAAGACCAGCCGTGGCCTGAGGGCGGCAGAGCGGTGGTCGCCGTCAACCTTGCCAGCGAAGAGGATTACCACAATGCCCTGAACGAAAAGCTGGTCAAAGAGACGCTTCAGCTGGCGGATCAGGTTAACCACACAGAAGTGCATCTGGTTGGCGCTTATCCGGTCACGCCGATCAATATTGCTATCGAACTGCCTGAGTTTGATCCCAGCGTGTATAACGACGCGATCCGCGGTCAGCACCTGCTGGCGATGAAAGCACTGCGCCAGAAATTCAGCATTGATGAGAAAATGACCCACGTCGAAAAAGGGCTACCGGAAGAGGTGATCCCTGATTTGGCCGAGCATCTGCAGGCCGGGATTGTGGTGCTCGGCACCATTGGACGTACCGGTATCTCCGCCGCGTTCCTCGGCAACACCGCCGAGCAAGTTATCGATCATTTACGCTGCGATCTGCTGGTCATCAAGCCGGATCAGTATCAAACCCCGGTTGAGCTTGATGACGAAGAGGACGACTAAGTCCGGAAAATAAAAAACCGCCGTCCACATCCACGGCGGTTTTTTTATGGCCGCCTGAGGGCAGCGCTACCCTGGCATTTTTCCGCGTTAGCAGCCATTCATTTAGTAGTGTTATGATGTTGCCGATAATTCCATCGGATAAACATAATGAAGAAATCAATCTTGATCGCTTTCGGATGTCTGCTGCTGGCTGGCTGTTCTGCCAAATACAATAGCGTCAGCGTCACAAAAAGCACGGAGCTGTTGGCACGAAATAGACCTGTGGTAATTTCCACATCTGCTGATGGCAGGTATAACACAACAACATATAGCGGCTCAGGCACTTCAACAGCGAATGCTGTCAGCGCCGCATTCGCCAGATTTACGGATAACGTAAAAACCATTCCCGCTTGTACTGACCTTCCTTGCCTCAAACAACATTCGCAACTCAACGAAGGGTATTACGTGGTCCCGCAAATACTTCATTGGGAAGACAGGGCTACAGAGTGGTCAGGCATTCCTGATAAAATTGAAGTAAAAATAACCGTTTATAATGCCAACTCAGACAACGTAGTCTCTTCGTCTATATTGAGCGGCAGGAGCAAATGGGCAACGTTTGGTGGCGATCATCCGCAGGACTTACTCGCTGAACCAGTAAACAACTACGTTGCAACACTGTATTAGTATTCTTCGTGTTTTTTTAAAACCTGCACGCCCGATAAACGGCATCGGGCGTTATTGATTTAACGCTGGTTACAACATGTACCACCCTAACCGGAATCGTTATTGCGTATCCATCATCGGTTGAGATGGCGCGTTCTCACCCTCCTTCATCCATGGCGCGTGGAGCACCATACTCGGCAGTGCCAGTTCAATCTCCTGCTCGTACAACCCTTCGAGAATACGGATATTGATCTCCTGCTGAATGTCCATGTACTTGTTGTAATCCGCCGTATTGACAATATGAACCACTTCGAAAATCAGGCGGTCGCGGTCGAAGCCCAGAAAATGAGCGCGGTCGAATTTGGTCTCTCCGACGTCGGTAATGATCTGCTTAACCCTGTCGCCAACGCCACGCAGTTTATCCGGCGGCGTGTTGCTGGCGACGCCGAAACTAAACACAATTCGTCGGGTCTGCATACGCTTGTAGTTGTGCAGCGTCTGCTGCAACAAAATGGCGTTTCCGCAGACGATTTGTTCGCCGCTCAGGCTGCGAATGCGGGTCGTTTTGAGCCCGATGTGTTCCACCGTCCCCGCTACGTCGTTGAAGACCACAAAGTCGCCTATCTCAAACGGCTTATCAAACCCAATCGAGAGCGAGGCGAAGATATCGCTGAGGATCGTCTGCACCGCCAGCGCGATGGCAATACCACCCACCCCCAGGCTGGCGACCAGAGCAGTGATGTTGACGCCCGCATTGGCGAGAATAGACAGCAACATCACTGACCAGACAATGGCGCGCAGAATAAGGCCGGTTATCACCAGCGTCACCGGGTTTTTATGACTTCCCGGGGCCAGCATGACGTGGCGTAACCACGAGACCACCCCCTGATCCAGCCACAGCGCCACCTGAATCGCCAGCACCAGAAACCAGGTGTGACTCAGCGTACCGTACAGGTGGTCCGGCAGATCGACAAAACGCAGGCTGAACAAGAACGCCACCACGAACAGCAGGATCCGGCTGGTCCTGCCGAGCGTTTCCAGCAGAATAAAGCGCATCCGGTTGGTGGTCGGGTGTTTGTCACTCCAGCTGGCGATCCCTTTTTTCACAAAGGCAATCAGCCGGTTGAGCAGCCAGTAGACCAGCAGCGTCACTATCAATACGGTCGCGACGCCGGTCCAGAATTGCGGGGTCATCAACAGACTGATGACATCGAAGCGTGACAAAAATTGCATTGCACCTCCTCATTTTGCCCAAACGTAGAAGTATAGACAGAGGAGAAAGGCTGGCCGTAAAAATAGGAAAACCGCCCCGAAGGAGCGGTTTTATCAGCTAAGTCGACGTGCTTACAACGCTTTCAGAATCGCATCCACGCTGGCTTTGGCATCGCCAAACAGCATCTGGGTGTTCTCTTTGAAGAACAGCGGGTTCTGCACCCCGGCATAACCGGTATTCATGGAGCGTTTGAAGACAATCACGTTCTGCGCCTTCCACACTTCCAGAACCGGCATCCCGGCGATTGGGCTGCGCGGATCGTCCTGCGCTGCCGGGTTGACGGTATCGTTCGCGCCGATAACCAGAACCGTATCAGTGTCGGCGAAATCATCGTTGATCTCATCCATTTCCAGCACGATGTCGTAAGGTACTTTCGCTTCGGCCAGCAACACGTTCATATGGCCCGGCAGACGTCCGGCAACCGGGTGAATACCAAAACGCACTTTGATACCGCGCGCGCGCAGTTTCTCAGTGATTTCTGCAACCGGATACTGCGCCTGCGCCACCGCCATACCATAGCCCGGGGTGATGATAACGGAATGCGAGTTTTTCAGCATATCCGCCGTATCTTCCGCGCTAATCTCACGATGTTCGCCGACCTCTTCGTCACCACCGGTAGACGAGCCGTCAGAACCAAAGCCACCGGCGATAACGCTGATGAAGGAGCGGTTCATGGCCTTACACATGATGTACGACAGGATCGCACCGGAAGAGCCCACCAGCGCACCGGTGACAATCAACAGGTCATTGCTGAGCATAAAGCC
>JAFACP010000089.1 GCA_023425455.1 Pseudomonadota bacterium
TTGAACGTCAGAGGAACGACGGTGTTGGCATCGTAACGGGCGGTACACTCCGCGATATCGCTGGTGCCAGCCTTGCACGCCACTTCCGGCATCGGGTAGCGGCTGCCGTCGGTGCAGCGGGCGTTACCGCGACTTTTAATCATCAGTTCACCGTTGCTGTGCAGCCCGGAGAAGATCTCCACGCGGCAGACGATATTTTTGCCGTGCACCACCCGGGCTGTGCCTTTATTGTTCTGGATCTGATAGCGCACTGACGGCGGCTTACCGGTTTGCGGATCTTTTACCTCGATCAGCGCCCGCCAGCTGCCGTTAAGGAAGCGGGTCGAACCGGCGCGGACCTGACCGGCATCCATCACCAGCGCATCTTTCGGGATGGCGGCGATCACCACGGGCTGCGGTTCTGGCTCCGGCGCTGGCTCTTTTTTCACCTGCACTTCGGCCTGCGCCAGCGGCAGAGTCAGCGCCAGCTGTTCGACCGGCTTCAGCGCTGCGCCTGCGACGGCCACTGTCTGAGCGGGGGCCTCTGCAGGCTCTGCTGACGGCGCCTGTTTTGGCCACAGCAGCGGCGCGGCTACGGCCGCGATAACCACCGCCGCCACCGGCAGCGACCACAGCGGCAGGCGGCGCTTCGCAGGCGTCGCTGGCAGGTCGTCGGTCGCGGTGGTCACCGGCGCAGGTTCAGGCGCATAGAGTGCATCTGGCGTGATACGCAGGGTTGTCGGCGGCGGTGGGGCAATCAGGGGTTCATCGGCCTTTTCGAAGCTTATCACTGCCGCGGGTTCGGGTTCCGCCTCAGGCTCAGGCTCCGGTTCTGACGCAGGTTCCGGCTCTTCAATCACCACCGGTTCAGGGTCCGGGATCAGCGATTCGCGCAGACAATCCAGCACATCATCGCGCGCGCTTTCGTTGAGATTAACAAAGCCCCAGAAGCAGATGACCGGTTTGCCCTCCACCAGGAACAGGAAGTTTTCGCCGGGAAACTGAAACGCTTTTGCCAGCAGGGAGCCAAAAAGCTGTTGCGCGGTTTTTGGAGACTGGAGGCACTTTTTACTGAGCGATTCGACGCTGGCGAGGGTATTTTCCAGATAGCGCAGGGCGCGATAGCGTTCGTCTTCGCCGGCGGCTTTCCAGCTGGATACTGCGCCCTCGATCGGCGAGTACCAGTCTACGCGGTCGGCACCGTCATTGACCTGCGGGATAGCCAGGCAGTCGACGATCGCCTGCTGTTTGCGCAACCGGAGCGCTTCACGGATTTGCAACGCTGATTCAAAAACGGCCTGTCCGCCGCCGCCAACGGCCTGAAAGTCATCCAGATTTCCGCTGCGTAAAAGAGTTTTTGCCACGATTTGGTCCCATAGACTTCTTCACGCCATTACTTTAACGAAACCACAAAGCAACCAAACGGATGAAGAGACGCTAAAAGCGCCGATTTCTTACGGCATAGAAAGTGACAGTTGGGCTTGACGAATAATGCCACTTAAGGCAAATCAACGACGGCGCGCTGGCGGGAAAAGCAGCGAAACGTGCTGCTTTAGAATAACCTGATAGTGTTTCGTTATTTGCCTGACTGGGCAGGCTGTGCTGTTATTACGCTTCTCTATAATAAAACCGAAAGGGTTATAACCATGTCTACAGGGAAAACGCTGCTGGCGCTTGCGCTGAGCACTCTTTTACCGGCAAGTGCCGCCTGGGCGGCGAACAACGATACGCTAATTTACTGCTCTGAAGCCTCTCCTGAATCGTTTAACCCGCAAATTGCCAGCTCTGGCCCGTCGTTTGTCGCCAGCTCCCAGGTGCTCTACAACCGTCTGGTGAATTTCGACCCGGTAAAAAATACCCCGGTGCCGTCGCTGGCCGAGTCGTGGACCATATCTCCGGACGGCAAGACCTATACCTTTACGCTGCGTAAAGGGGTCAAATTCAACAGCAATAAGTACTTTACCCCGACCCGCGACTTTAACGCCGACGACGTGATTTTCTCGGTGATGCGCCAGAAAGATCCGCACCATCCGTATCACAACGTTTCACAGGGGAATTACGAATATTTCAACGACGTTGGGCTGGATAAGCTGATCCAGGACGTGAAAAAAATTGATGATTATCACGTCCAGTTCACCCTTAGCGAGCCTGACGCCGCTTTCCTTGCCGACTGGGGCATGGACTTCGCCTCGATTTTGTCAGCCGAATACGCCGATGCGATGCTGAAAAAAGGGACGCCGGAGAACGTTGATAACTGGCCAATTGGCACCGGGCCATACGTTCTGCAGCAGTATAAGGTGGATTCGCTGATCCGTTATCTCGCCAACCCGAACTACTGGGAGGGTGCCGTACCGACCAAACATCTGATTTTCTCCATTACGCCAAATGTGGAAACCCGTCTGGCGAAGCTGCAAACCAACGAATGCCAGATCGTTCCGGCACCGTCACCGGTGCAGTTTGATGTGATTAAAAACAACAAAGATCTGACCCTGCACGCTGTCGAGGCGCTGAACGTGGGCTATCTGGCGTTTAACACCGGGAAAAAACCGTTTGATAACGTGCTGGTGCGCCAGGCGCTGAACTACGCCACCGACAAGCAGGCTATTGTCAACGCGGTGTTTATGGGATCGGGTACGGTGGCGAAGTCGCCCATTCCGCCGAACATGCTGGGATATAACAAAGATCTGCCGGACTACGGCTACGATCCTGAAAAAGCGAAAGCGCTGCTGAAACAGGCCGGGCTGGAGAAGGGCGCGGACGTGACGC
>JAFACP010000118.1 GCA_023425455.1 Pseudomonadota bacterium
GCATGAGTCTGATATCAGGGTTTGTAAAATCGCTGTCTAAGTTATCGATGATTGGTCGCGCCTTAATGCTGCCAATTTCACTGCTTCCCGCTGCGGGGCTGCTGCTGGCCTTCGGCGATAAGTTCCATCTGCCGCTGATGATGAACGCCGGCGGGGTTATCTTTGATAATCTGCCGATGCTGTTTGCTATCGGCTCCGCCGTAGGTCTGGCGTCCGAATCCGGTATTGCCGCACTGTCGGCGGCGGTGTCGGTGTTTGTCACCAATATCACCATCAGCACGGTACTGAGCATCACGCCGGAAATGGCCTCTCAGGGCGGTAAATACGCCATGGTTGTCGGCATTCCGACGCTGCAGATGGGGGTGTTTGGCGGGCTTATCTGCGGTATTTTGGCCGCGTGGTGCTACAACCGCTTTCACACCATGCAGCTGCCCGAGTTTCTCGGTTTCTTCTCCGGGAAACGTTTTGTGGCGATTGCCACCGCGTTTCTCTCATTCCTGCTGGGTCTGCTGCTGCCGTACGTCTGGCAGCACATTCAGGCCGGTATCGACGCGCTCTCAGTGGTGGTCAACGGTGATAATCAGGCGGCCTCGACCTTTATCTTCGGGCTGGTTGAACGCGCGCTGATCCCGCTTGGGTTGCACCACATCTGGTATCCCTCTTTCTGGTACTCCTTTGGCGATTACACCACTCAGGCCGGCCAGGTGATCCACGGCGATCAGACTATCTGGTTCAAAATGCTGGAAGAGGGGGTGAAATCCTTCAGCAGCGATACCTACCAGAACGCCGGTAAGTTTATGCAGGGTGAGTTCCCGCTGATGCTGTTCGCCCTGCCGGCGGCGTGTCTGGCGATGTATCACGAAGCGCACAGCAAAAATAAGAAAATTGCGGCCGGGATCCTGTTCTCTGCGGCGCTCACCTGCTTCCTGACCGGGATCACCGAACCGGTTGAGTTCACCTTTATCTTCGTCGCACCCATCCTGTATGTCTTTAACGCCATCATGGCGGGCCTAGCCTATATGACCATGTACCTGCTGCATGCGCATATCGCCAAATCGTTCTCTGCCGGCTTTATCGACTATCTGTCGTTCGGGATCCTGCCGTCGTTTAACGGCTATCAGACCAACTTCCTGAATGCCATTATCATCGGTATTCCAATGGCGCTGATTTACTACTTCACCTTCCGCTTTGTTATCCGTCGCTTTGACGTCAAAACGCCGGGCCGTACCGACGTGACCGCCAACGCCAACGATAAAACCGACAGCGAACTGGCCGGGGAGATCATCAGCCTGTTGGGCGGCGCACAGAATATTGACTCTGTCGGCTCCTGCATCACACGCCTGCGTCTGGAAGTGGCAAAAAGCGAAGCCGTGGACAAAGACGGGCTCAATGGCTTAGGCGCGCGCGGCGTGGTCTTTGTCGGTGACAACGGCATTCAGGTGATTTTCGGTGCCAGAGCACAGTTTATCGCCCAGACCATGTCCACCATGATCGGCAAATAATAAGATGCCTGAACGACACGTCTCCTGTACGCTGGGAGACGTTGTCTTATCTGGCTGATAATCAGGAAATTTCAGGGAGCAGTTTTGAAAAAAGTCAGCATTATTGATGTGGCGAAGCTAGCGGGCGTTTCGGTCTCCACCGTCTCGTTAGTGTTACGCCAGAAGGGGAAAATCTCAGAAGCAACGACTGAGAAGGTCCACGCTGCCATCAATACGCTGGGTTATGTGCATAACGTCGCGGCGGCCAACCTTCGCGCCAACACCTCGAATCTTATCGGCCTGATCCTGCGTGATTTCAGCGACAGTTTTTCGATCAAAGTCATGGCCAGCATTGTCCAGGAGCTGGAAAAACAGGGCTATATGGTGTTTCTCGGCCAGCCGCTGAATGACCAGGAACATCTTGAGCGCACGCTACTCTCCTTTAAGCAGCAGGGCGTCGCCGGGGTAATTTATCTGGCCTGCGATACCCGCAGCGCGGTGCTGCCGGAGAAAATTCGCCTCTGCCCGCAGCCGTTAGTGGTGGTCTCTCAGTCCCTGCTGGAGGAGAAATGCAACCTGGTGATGCGTGACAACCGGCAGGCGGCGAACCTGGCCGCGCGCTATCTGATTGAGCGCGGCCACCGCAATATTGCCTATATTGGCGGGCGAGAGGGCTGCCTTATTCGCGAGCAGCGTCTGCTCGGTTTTCGTAGCGCCATGACCCAGTCCGGGCTGGTGTATCGCGAAGAGTCGGCCCCGGCCTGCAGCGATGACACCGAAGCGGCCAGCTACGCCACCCGCCAGCTGCTGGAAAAGAACAACACCATCACCGCCCTGCTCTGCCACTCGCCTGACGCCATGATCGGCTCCATTTCCGGCATTCATCAGGTGGGGCGTACCGTCGGGAAAGATGTGTTTTTAACGCAGCAGGTGGCGCTGGTTGGTTTTGAAGATATGCTCCACGTTAACCTGACCTCCCCCTCGCTGACTTACGTCTCCTCGGCCAGCGATGAGACTGGTCGCCAGGCC
>JAFACP010000129.1 GCA_023425455.1 Pseudomonadota bacterium
TGCCAGAACCTGACGACCATTTTTAGTAGCCATACGAGCACGGAAGCCGTGAGAACGGTTGCGCTTCAGTACAGACGGTTGAAAAGTGCGTTTCATGGCGATTTCTACCTAAACTTGAATAAATTCACTGACTTTTGCGTTTACCCGAACGTGTATCGAACGACTAACGCCTCAGCGTGGGTGATTAAAGAGGCCGGATTGTAATAATTGTACACTCCGGAGTCAATTCTCTTTCCTTATTTCCCGCGTATTTTCGCACGTTTTCGCGTGGAAAATGAGCAGCGTTCGACGCACAGAAGCAGAGCTTTACGCGTCGGGTGGAGGATTATACGGCCTCGCGCTTAAAGCGCAAGGATCGTCCAGGATCTTCGTGAGATCATTTTCAGCAAAAATGGGTCGCACGCATTAAATTTTCCAATATGCGGGCTAAATCGTGGGGCGTGTACGCCAGGATCGATTACACTTACCCGGTTTCGGATCTTCCTGTGGATAAATCGGGAAGAATCTGTGAGAAACAGAAGATCTCTGGCTCAGTTTACGCTATGATCCGCGGTCCCGATCGGGATCCTGCGATCCTGGCCGGGTACAGACACAAAATCGTTCATGCTGTATCAAGGCGGCACGAGAGCGGGTCCATGGCGCGTACACAAGTACGTGACTGAGACGAGCAAGTGCAGCCAACGCAGAGACGGCCTGAACGATGAAGTGTATAACCGCAGATAGCGGTTCGCACATCACCCTGATGGGGTCATGTCGATGTGCGCCAACAATCATGAATATTCAGTCGTTTTCTTTTATTATTCGAGTGGAGTCCGCCGTGTCACTTTCGCTTTGGCAGCAGTGTCTTGCCCGATTGCAGGATGAGTTACCAGCCACAGAATTCAGTATGTGGATCCGCCCATTGCAGGCGGAACTGAGCGATAACACGCTGGCTTTGTATGCGCCAAACCGTTTTGTGCTCGATTGGGTAAGGGATAAATACCTAAATAATATCAATGGATTGTTGAATGATTTCTGCGGGACAGATGTTCCTCAGCTGCGCTTTGAAGTGGGCACAAAGCCGGTGACGCAATCTGTTCGAGAAACCGTTAATGTGGCCGCGCCTGCCCAGGCTGCGCCCGCACCGGCACCCCGTGTCGCCCCTGCTGCTCGTCCGGGCTGGGACAACGTTCCCGCACCGGCAGAGCCTGCCTACCGCTCTAACGTTAACGTTAAACACACGTTTGATAACTTTGTCGAAGGTAAATCGAACCAGCTGGCGCGCGCGGCGGCCCGTCAGGTGGCTGACAACCCGGGCGGCGCCTATAACCCGCTGTTCCTGTATGGGGGAACGGGTCTGGGTAAAACCCACCTTCTCCACGCGGTGGGTAACGGCATTATGGCGCGCAAGCCCAATGCGAAAGTGGTGTATATGCACTCCGAGCGCTTCGTTCAGGACATGGTAAAAGCCCTGCAAAACAATGCGATCGAAGAGTTTAAACGCTATTATCGTTCCGTTGATGCGCTGCTGATCGATGACATTCAGTTCTTTGCCAATAAAGAACGATCTCAGGAAGAGTTTTTCCACACCTTCAATGCCCTGCTGGAGGGTAACCAGCAGATCATTTTGACGTCGGATCGTTATCCGAAAGAGATCAACGGTGTTGAGGATCGTCTGAAATCTCGCTTTGGCTGGGGGCTGACGGTCGCGATCGAACCGCCAGAGCTGGAAACGCGAGTTGCGATCCTGATGAAAAAAGCCGATGAAAACGACATCCGCCTGCCGGGTGAAGTGGCGTTCTTCATCGCCAAGCGTCTGCGCTCCAACGTGCGTGAGCTGGAAGGCGCGCTGAACCGCGTTATCGCCAATGCCAATTTTACCGGCCGCGCGATCACCATTGATTTTGTGCGTGAAGCGCTGCGCGATTTGCTGGCATTGCAGGAAAAACTGGTCACCATCGACAATATTCAGAAGACGGTGGCAGAGTATTACAAAATCAAAGTGGCAGATTTACTGTCTAAACGTCGTTCCCGCTCGGTGGCGCGTCCGCGTCAGATGGCGATGGCGCTGGCAAAGGAGTTAACCAACCACAGTCTGCCGGAAATCGGCGATGCGTTTGGTGGCCGTGACCATACGACCGTGCTGCACGCTTGTCGCAAGATTGAGCAGTTACGCGAAGAAAGCCACGACATAAAAGAAGATTTTTCCAATTTAATCAGAACATTATCATCGTGACGCTATGAAATTTACCGTTGAACGTGAACATTTATTAAAACCGCTGCAACAGGTGAGTGGCCCATTAGGCGGCCGCCCAACGCTGCCTATTCTTGGAAACCTGCTGCTTCAGGTCGCTGACGGTACGCTGTCGCTGACCGGCACAGATCTGGAAATGGAAATGATCGCGCGCGTTACGCTGTCCCAGCCGCACGACGCGGGCGCGACCACGGTTCCGGCACGTAAATTCTTTGATATCTGCCGTGGTCTGCCGGAAGGTGCGGAAATTGCGGTTCAGCTGGAAGGCGACCGCATGCTGGTGCGCTCTGGCCGCAGCCGTTTCTCGCTCTCCACGCTGCCTGCTGCGGATTTCCCGAACCTCGACGACTGGCAGAGTGACGTTGAATTCACCCTGCCGCAGGCGACGATGAAGCGTCTGATTGAAGCCACGCAGTTCTCAATGGCGCATCAGGACGTTCGTTACTACTTAAACGGCATGCTGTTCGAAACCGAAGGCGAAGAGCTGCGTACCGTCGCAACCGACGGCCACCGTCTGGCGGTCTGTTCAATGCCGATTGGCGACACGCTGCCCAATCATTCGGTGATCGTACCGCGTAAGGGCGTGATTGAGCTGATGCGTATGCTCGACGGCGGCGACACCCCGCTGCGCGTGCAGATCGGCAGCAACAACATTCGCGCTCATGTCGGCGATTTTGTCTTCACATCGAAGCTGGTGGACGGTCGTTTCCCGGATTATCGCCGCGTACTGCCGAAAAACCCGGACAAAACGCTGGAAGCGGGCTGCGATATTCTCAAGCAGGCTTTTGCCCGCGCGGCCATTCTCTCAAACGAGAAATTCCGCGGCGTGCGTCTGTATGTCAGTGAAAACCAGATCAAAATCACCGCGAACAACCCGGAGCAGGAAGAGGCCGAAGAGATTCTGGACGTCAACTACGCCGGGGCTGAGATGGAGATTGGCTTTAACGTCAGCTACGTGCTGGACGTGCTGAATGCGCTGAAATGCGAGAATGTTCGCATTCTGCTGACCGACTCCGTATCAAGCGTACAAATTGAAGATGCCGCATCACAGTCGGCTGCTTATGTTGTCATGCCAATGAGACTTTAGTGAACAATATCGGGCTATCTGACTCGCCATTTTCAACCTGGGCTGTGCTCGCTCCTGTCACGTACTTCGTGTACGCTGCAGGCTCTGCGTGCAGTCCGCGTTGAAACTGGCTGCGCCGATTACGCCCTGGCCAGAAGAAACCCGGATATGTCACTCACGCGCCTCTTAATTAAAGATTTCCGCAATATCGAAAGCGCGGATCTCGCTCTATCCCCTGGCTTTAACTTCCTTGTCGGCAGCAACGGCAGCGGCAAAACCAGCGTGCTGGAAGCTATTTATACGCTCGGTCATGGCCGGGCGTTTCGCAGTTTGCAGATCGGTCGCGTGATCCGCCACGAACAAGAGTCGTTTGTGTTGCACGGACGTTTACAGGGCGAAGAGCGGGAAACGGCGATTGGTCTGACGAAAGACAAACAGGGTGACAGCAAGGTGCGCATCGATGGCACCGATGGCCACAAAGTGGCGGAGCTGGCGCTGCTGATGCCGATGCAGCTGATTACCCCAGAGGGGTTTACTTTGCTCAACGGCGGCCCCAAATACAGAAGAGCGTTCCTTGACTGGGGGTGCTTTCACAATGAAGCCGGTTTCTTTAACGCCTGGAGCAACCTGAAGCGTCTGCTCAAGCAGCGCAACGCCGCGTTACGCCAGGTCACACGCTATGCTCAGCTGCGTCCGTGGGATCTGGAGCTGATCCCTCTGGCGGAACAAATCAGCCGCTGGCGTGCCGAATACAGCGCAGGTATCGCTGAAGATATGGCCGACACCTGCAAACAGTTTTTACCGGAGTTTTCTCTCACCTTCTCCTTCCAGCGCGGCTGGGAGAAAGAGACGGATTATGCCGGGGTGCTGGAGAGAAGCTTCGAGCGCGACCGCATGCTGACCTACACCGCACACGGCCCGCACAAGGCGGATTTCCGCATTCGTGCTGACGGCGCGCCGGTCGAAGATACCTTGTCACGCGGGCAGCTCAAGCTCCTGATGTGCGCGCTGCGCCTGGCGCAGGGGGAGTTTTTAACCCGCGAGAGCGGGCGACGCTGCCTGTATCTGATAGATGATTTTGCCTCGGAACTTGATGACGCACGGCGTGGGCTGCTTGCCAGCCGCTTAAAAGCCACGCAGTCGCAGGTTTTCGTCAGCGCAATTAGCGCTGAACACGTAATGGACATGTCGGACGAAAATTCGAAGATGTTTACCGTGGAAAAGGGTAAAATAACGGATTAACCCAAGATTAAATGAGCGAGAAACGTTGATGTCGAATTCTTATGACTCCTCCAGTATCAAAGTCCTGAAAGGGCTGGATGCGGTGCGTAAGCGCCCGGGTATGTATATCGGCGACACGGATGACGGCACCGGCCTGCACCATATGGTATTCGAGGTTGTGGATAACGCTATCGACGAAGCGCTCGCGGGTCACTGTAAAGACATCGTGGTCACCATCCATGCGGACAACTCGGTCTCCGTCACCGATGATGGTCGTGGCATCCCAACGGGCATTCACCCGGAAGAGGGCGTCTCTGCGGCGGAAGTGATCATGACCGTGCTGCACGCTGGCGGTAAGTTCGATGATAACTCGTATAAAGTTTCCGGCGGCCTGCACGGCGTAGGCGTCTCGGTGGTTAACGCCCTGTCGCAAAAACTGGAGCTGGTGATTCAGCGCGAAGGGAAAATCCACCGTCAGATTTACCAGCACGGCGTGCCTGAAGCACCGCTGGCCGTGACCGGTGACACAGAGAACACCGGGACAATGGTCCGTTTCTGGCCAAGCCTTGAAACCTTCACCAACGTCACCGAATTTGAATATGACATTCTGGCAAAACGCCTTCGCGAACTGTCATTCCTCAACTCCGGCGTCTCGATCCGTCTGCGTGATAAACGCGACAACAAAGAAGATCACTTCCACTATGAAGGCGGGATCAAGGCATTCGTTGAGTACCTGAACAAGAATAAAACGCCAATCCACCCAAATATCTTCTATTTCTCCACCGAAAAAGACGGTATCGGCGTCGAAGTGGCACTGCAGTGGAACGATGGCTTCCAGGAAAATATCTACTGCTTCACCAACAACATTCCACAGCGTGACGGCGGTACTCACCTTGCCGGCTTCCGTGCGGCGATGACCCGTACCCTGAACGCCTACATGGACAAAGAAGGCTACAGCAAAAAAGCGAAAGTCAGCGCCACCGGTGACGATGCCCGTGAAGGTCTGATTGCCGTGGTATCCGTGAAGGTTCCGGATCCGAAATTCTCCTCGCAGACCAAAGACAAGCTGGTCTCCTCTGAGGTGAAATCGGCGGTGGAGCAGCAGATGAACGAACTGCTGAGCGATTATCTGCAGGAAAACCCGTCTGATGCGAAAATTGTGGTCGGTAAAATTATCGACGCGGCGCGTGCCCGTGAAGCGGCGCGTAAAGCCCGTGAAATGACCCGCCGCAAAGGTGCGCTGGACTTAGCCGGCCTGCCGGGCAAACTGGCTGATTGCCAGGAACGCGATCCGGCGCTGTCCGAACTGTATCTCGTGGAAGGGGACTCCGCGGGCGGTTCTGCAAAGCAGGGCCGTAACCGTAAGAACCAGGCGATTCTGCCGCTGAAGGGTAAAATCCTCAACGTTGAGAAAGCCCGTTTCGACAAAATGCTCTCTTCGCAGGAAGTGGCAACGCTGATTACCGCGCTGGGCTGCGGTATCGGTCGCGACGAATACAACCCGGACAAACTGCGCTATCACAGCATCATCATCATGACCGATGCGGACGTCGACGGCTCACACATTCGTACGCTGCTGTTGACCTTCTTCTATCGTCAGATGCCGGAGATCGTTGAGCGCGGCCATGTCTACATTGCGCAGCCACCGCTGTACAAAGTGAAGAAAGGCAAACAGGAACAGTACATTAAAGACGATGAAGCGATGGATCAGTATCAAATCGCGATCGCCCTTGATGGCGCAACCCTGCATGCCAACGCCAGTGCGCCTGCGCTGGCCGGTGAGGCGCTGGAGCGTCTGGTCTCTGAGTACAATGCCACGCAGAAAATGATTGTGCGCATGGAACGTCGCTATCCGAAAGCGCTGCTGAAAGAGCTGGTCTATCAGCCAACCCTGACCGAAGCCGAGTTGAGCGATGAACAGAGCGTGACCCGCTGGGTCAACACCCTGGCCAGCGAGCTGAACGAGAAAGAGCAGCACGGCAGCCAGTGGAAGTTTGATATCCAGCAGAACGTAGATCAGCAGTTTGAGCCGGTTATCCGCGTGCGTACCCATGGCGTAGACACCGACTACCCGCTGGAGCACGAGTTTGTAACAGGTCCGGAATACCGTCGTATCTGTACCCTCGGCGAGAAGCTGCGCGGTCTGATCGAAGACGATGCGTTTATCGAACGTGGTGAGCGTCGTCAGCCGGTTGCCAGCTTCGAGCAGGCGCTGGAGTGGCTGGTGAAAGAGTCTCGTCGTGGTCTCGCCGTTCAGCGTTATAAAGGTCTGGGCGAAATGAACCCGGATCAGCTGTGGGAAACGACCATGGATCCGGAAAGCCGCCGTATGCTTCGCGTTACCGTTAAAGATGCGATTGCGGCCGATCAGCTGTTCACCACGCTGATGGGCGACGCGGTAGAGCCGCGCCGCGCCTTTATCGAAGAAAACGCCCTGAAAGCGGCGAACATCGATATCTGAGTCCTCTGCGTATCCCTCTCCCCGCCGGGAGAGGGATAAAACGTAACGCAAAAGAGGAATCCCCTGCGCAAACCCCATCCCCCTTTATCCCCGACTCTTTTACTGTTTTTTGAGCGGAATCGCGTTAGCATGAACCCAGACTCATTCAATCCGGGGATCTCATGGCCATCAAACTCATTGCAATCGATATGGACGGTACGCTGCTGCTGCCCGATCACACTATTTCTCCAGCCGTTAAAAATGCGATTGCCGCCGCCCGTGAAAAAGGGGTGAATGTGGTGCTGACCACCGGCCGTCCGTATGCCGGCGTGCACAGCTACCTGAAAGAGCTGCAGATGGACAAGCCGGGAGATTACTGCATCACCTACAATGGCGCGCTGGTGCAAAAAGCAGCAGATGGCAGCACGGTGGCGCAGACGGCGCTGAACTACGACGATTATCTGTTCCTGGAAAAACTGTCGCGTGAAGTTGGTTCCCATTTCCACGCGCTCGATCGTAATACCCTGTATACCGCGAACCGTGATATCAGCTACTACACCGTGCATGAATCCTTTGTCGCAACCATTCCGCTGGTGTTCTGCGAAGCGGAGAAAATGGATCCGAACACCCAGTTCCTCAAAGTGATGATGATTGATGAGCCCGCGATCCTCGACAAGGCCATTGCGCGTATTCCGGCGGAAGTAAAAGAGCAATACACCGTGCTGAAAAGTGCGCCGTACTTCCTCGAAATACTGGATAAGCGCGTAAATAAAGGCACTGGCGTGAAATCACTGGCGGATGCGCTGGGCATCAAACCTGAAGAGGTGATGGCGCTGGGCGATCAGGAAAACGACATCGCGATGATCGAATATGCCGGCATGGGCGTGGCGATGGATAACGCGATTCCGTCCGTAAAAGAGGTCGCTAACTTCGTCACTAAATCGAATCTGGAAGACGGTGTTGCGTGGGCTATTGAGAAGTTTGTGCTGCAGTAACGGTCTTTCTGAACCTGTCGACCCCGGCTATCTGCCGGGGTTTTTTTTACCCTTTATTAACCTTATTGTTCTTTTTGTGATCTGGATTGTAGTACAACATTGTTTGATTGTACTACATTACAACCACGGCAATAACGAATGGCATCACGTTTGTACTGCAAAAGTGAGGCGAAATTCAGCGGTCGCGGTAAAGTAGTGATGGACACACAGAGCACAAGGACTCTCCATGACTCTCAATAAAACCGATCGCATTGTCATCACGCTGGGTACGCAGATTGTCGGCGGCAAATATGTTCCGGGTTCGCCACTGCCCGCAGAGGCCGAACTGTGCGAGGAGTTTGAAACTTCGCGCAACATTATCCGGGAAGTGTTCCGCTCGCTGATGGCGAAACGGCTGATTGAAATGAAGCGGTATCGCGGCGCGTTTGTTGCGTCGCGAAACCAGTGGAACTACCTCGATACCGACGTTCTGCAGTGG
>JAFACP010000204.1 GCA_023425455.1 Pseudomonadota bacterium
GCCCGGTGGGGGGCACCAACGCTCGACGTGTGGGTGGTGCGCAAAGACTTCGCCAGCCAACATCCTGAGGTGGTGCAAGCTTTTGCCAGAAGCGCCATCGACGCCCAGCAGCCGTATATCAGCAACCCGGATGCGTGGCTGAAACAGCCCGACAATCTGGAAAAACTGTCGCGCCTGAGCGGGGTGCCGCAGGCGGACGTGCCGGGACTGGTGAAGGGCAACACCTACCTGACGCCTGCGCAGCAGCGGCAGCAGCTTTCCGGCCCGGTGAACAAGGCGATTATCGATACCGCCACCTTCCTGAAAGCGCAGGGCAAAGTGCCCGCCGTGGCGGCGGATTACAGCCAGTACGTCACCGATCGCTTTGTGAAATAAGGAGTTTGTGATGCTGAATATTGCCAGTCTGTATGCCGATTACGCGGGCAAACCGGTGCTGGAGGATATCAACCTGACGCTGAACAGCGGTGAACTGCTGGTGGTGCTCGGCCCGTCCGGCTGCGGGAAAACCACTCTGCTGAATCTGATTGCCGGGTTTGTCCCTTATCAGCATGGCACCATTCAACTGGCAGGTAAAAAGGTTGAGGGCCCTGGCGCCGGGCGCGGCGTGGTCTTTCAGGATGAGGGACTGCTGCCGTGGCGTAACGTGCAGGACAACGTGGCCTTCGGTCTGCAGCTGGCGGGCGTCAGCCGTGAAAAGCGGCTGGCAACCGCCCGTGAGATGCTGAAGAAAGTCGGCCTGCAGGGGGCGGAGAAGCGCTTTATCTGGCAGCTTTCCGGCGGCCAGCGCCAGCGCGTCGGTATTGCCCGTGCGCTGGCGGCGAACCCGCAGCTGTTGCTGCTGGATGAACCCTTTGGCGCGCTGGATGCCTTTACCCGCGAGCAGATGCAAACCCTGCTGCTGCGCCTGTGGCACGAGAGCAGCAGACAGGTGCTGCTGATCACCCACGACATTGAAGAGGCGGTATTTATGGCGACCGAACTGGTGCTGTTGTCGCCGGGGCCAGGGCGGGTGCTGGAGCGCCTGCCGCTCGGGTTTGCCCGCCGCTATGTGGCCGGAGAGCCGGTGCGCAGCATCAAATCCGATCCGCTGTTTATTGAACAGCGCGAATATGTCTTAAGCCAGGTGTTTGCCCGGCGGGAGGCCTTCTCATGAGCCTTGTCTTCAGTGAAAAAACGCGTTTCGCGCGCCGCGCATTGCGCTGGCCGTTTTCCCGTCAGATCACGCTTAGCGCCAGCACCCTGCTGGTGCTGCTGGCGGCGTGGTGGCTGGTTGCCGCGCAGCAGTGGATAAGCCCGCTGTTTCTGCCGCCGCCTGCGCAGGTGCTGACCAGACTGATCGCCATCGCCGGGCCGCAGGGCTTTATGGAGGCCACCCTGTGGCAGCACCTGGCGGCGAGCCTGGGCCGTATTCTGCTGGCGCTGCTGGCGGCCGCGATCGTCGGCATTCCTGTTGGGATCGCGATGGGGCTGAGCCCGACGGTGCGCGGCATTCTCGACCCGTTAATTGAGCTGTACCGCCCGGTGCCGCCGCTGGCGTAGCTGCCGCTGATGGTGATCTGGTTTGGCATCGGCGAAACGTCCAAGATCCTGCTGATTTACCTCGCGATTTTCGCCCCGGTCGCCCTGTCGGCGCTCTCGGGCGTGAAGAGCGCCCGCCAGGTACGCATTCGTGCGGCGCAGTCCCTCGGAGCCAGCCGCACCCAGGTGTTGCTGTGGGTGATTTTACCCGGCGCTCTGCCGGAGATATTAACCGGGCTGCGCATAGGGCTTGGCGTCGGCTGGTCCACGCTGGTGGCCGCTGAGCTTATCGCCGCCACCCGCGGGCTTGGGTTTATGGTGCAGTCGGCGGGGGAGTTTCTGGCGACTGACGTGGTACTGGCCGGGATTGCGGCGATCGCCGTGGTCGCCTTTGGATTAGAGCTGGGGTTGCGTGCGCTACAGCGCCGCCTGACGCCCTGGCATGGAGAAACGCAATGAGTGAACGTCTGACCATTACCCCGCTGGGGCCGTATATAGGCGCACAGGTTTCGCATCTCGATGTGACCCGTCCGCTGAGCGATAACCAGTTCGAGCAGCTGTACCACGCGGTGCTGCGCCATCAGGTGGTGTTCCTGCGCGAGCAGGCGATTACCCCGCAGCAGCAGCGGGCGCTGGCCCTGCGTTTTGGCGATCTGCATATCCACCCCGTTTATCCGCATGCGGAAGGCGTGGAGGAGATTATCGTGCTGGATACCCACAACGATAACCCGCCGGATAACGACAACTGGCACACGGACGTCACCTTTATCGACACGCCGCCCGCCGGGGCGATTCTGGCGGCGAAGCGGCTGCCGGAAACGGGAGGCGATACCCTGTGGGCCAGCGGCGTTGCCGCCTTTGAGGCGCTCTCCGCGCCGTTACAGACGCTGCTGAGCGGGCTGCGGGCGGAGCATGATTTCAGGAAATCGTTCCAGGAGTATAAGTACCGCAGCAGCGAAGCGGAACATCGGCGCTGGCAGGAGGCGGTGGCTAAGCACCCGCCGCTGCTGCATCCGGTGGTGCGCACTCATCCGGTCACCGGCAAACAGGCGCTGTTTGTGAACGAAGGATTTACCACCCGTATCGTTGATGTCACGGAAAAGGAGAGCCAGACGCTGCTGGGCTTCCTGTTTGCGCATATCACCAGGCCGGAGTTTCAGGTGCGCTGGCGCTGGCAGGAGAACGATCTGGCGATCTGGGACAACCGGGTGACGCAGCACTATGCTAATGCGGATTACCTCCCTGCGCGGCGGATCATGCAGCGGGCGACGATTTTGGGGGATAAGCCGTTTTATCGTGCCCCCTGAATCTCTGGCCCTCTCTTTGCAAGAGGGCCGGAGTGCGGGTTACAGATGGGCTTCTATATACCGCTGATAGCGGTTGGCCTTCAGGTAACACAAATCCACCAGCACCAGCCCGTCGACGCAGTTGTTAAACGCCGGGTCGCTGCCGAAATCGATAAACTGTACGCCGCCGGGCTCGCACAGCTCGGAATACTGCTTGTAGAGCGGCGGGATGCCGCAGCCCAGGTTACCGAGCAGGGACTTCAGCTTCGTCAGGTCATCCACGTAATCCACGCCGCCAAACTGTGCCAGCACGTCCGGCAGCGACGCCGGGTAGGGCTGGCGTGAGGCGGCGAGCGGGTGCGTTGCCGGGAACCAGAGGCGGTAAAAGGCGACCAGCAGATCCCGGGCCGCAGGCGGTAAGCCGCCGGAAATGGAGACCGGACCGAACAGATAGCGGTAGTGCGGGTAACGCGCCAGATAAGCGCCAATCCCCGACCACAGATAATCCAGACCGCGACGTCCCCAGTAGCGTGGCTGAATAAAGCTGCGTCCCAGCTCGATGCCATGCTCCAGCACGTCCTGCATTTTATCGTCGTAGTGGAACAGACTGTAGCTGTACAGCCCTTGCGCCCCCTGCTTTTGCACCTGTTGCGCGGTTGGCATAAAGCGGTAGGCGCCGACGATCTCCAGATCCTCGTCATCCCACAGGATCAGATGCAGGTAGTCGTCATCGTAACTGTCCGTATCCCGGCGCTTTCCGCTGCCTTCTTCTACGGCGCGAAAGGCAATTTCCCGCAGACGTCCCAGCTCACGCAGCAGCGGTGCCTCTTCCTGTCCGTTGCGTTGCCACAGATAGATGGTTTTGCCGTCGCTGGTGCTGCCAAGCCGTTCGGCCTGGGCCAGCTCGCGCTTCAGCGTTGCCCGATCTTCCGGGCGGGCAATCGCGCACTGGGTGGTAAAGATCCCCGGCACGCCCTTGCCAAGACGGATCACGTGCTGACGGCACTGCTCGGCCATCTCACGCGAAGAAAGGGTGGCGCTGTGCCAGTGACGCCAGGCAATCTGCTGACCGATTTTTATCGGCAGCTGGCTGTGGCGGCGGCGGAACATCTGCTGCATCAGCAGCAGCAACGACAGGGTGGGCGACACCAGCGTGATGGCATAAAACAGCGGGCTGTTGCGCGCCTGGATATGTACGGGCAGCAGCGGGACACGCAGCCTGCCGGCCAGCTTGATAAACCCCGGGTGCCATTTTTTGTCCTGAATGCCTTTGCGCGTCGGACGCGAGACTTCACCTGCCGGGAAGACGATCAGGACCCCGGCGTTTTGCAGGTGCTGCTCCATCTGTAGCAGCGAGGCTTTGGCCGTTTTGCCGCCGATATTGTCCACGGGAATGAACAGTGAGCTGAGCGGCTCAAGGTGGCTCAACATCCTGTTGGTCACGACCCTGACGTCGCGGCGCACCCGCGAGACAGCGTACATCAGCGCCAGCCCGTCAAGGGTGCCTGTCGGGTGGTTGGCGATAATGACCAGCGGGCCATGTTCGGGAATTTGTTCGAGATCGCGGGCGGAAACGGTGCAGAGAATATCAAGGTGTTCCAGAACCTGCTCCACCATATCCAGGCCTTTCAGGTGGCGATGTGCGGCGGCAAATTGCCGGAATTCGTCTTCGTAGAACAGTCTTTTTAACAGACTTTTTTGCCAGGGTGCGGGCCTCGCCTGAGGCCAAAGGTCATCGAGAACGCTATCGAGACTAAACATGGTTACTCCTCCTGCCGTCTTGCCCAGACAGTAGAAGGCGCAGATGTCGGTTGTATTGCAGTTTGGTGAAGTTATTGCGCCTGCGGCCTCCCCCCGTGGGGAGAGGCGGCGAGGCTTAACGCAGGATCTTCTTCTCGGCCAGATCCAGTGCGAAGTAGCTGAAGATCAGATCCGCGCCCGCGCGTTTGATCGCGCCGAGGCTTTCCAGAGTCACTTTCTCTTCGTCGATCGCGCCCGCCTGTGCGGCGAACTTGATCATCGCGTACTCGCCGCTGACCTGATACGCCCCCAGCGGCAGCCCGGTGCGTTCGCGGATGTCGCGCAGAATATCCAGATACGCGCCCGCCGGTTTCACCATCAGGCAATCCGCGCCCTGGGCTTCATCGAGCAGGGACTCGCGGATGGCTTCGCGCCGGTTGAGCGGGTTCATCTGGTAGGTTTTGCGGTCGCCTTTCAGCGCGGTGCCTGCGGCTTCACGGAACGGGCCGTAGAAAGAGGAGGCGAATTTCGTGGAGTAAGACATGATGGCGGTGTCGGTGAAACCGGCGGCGTCCAGCGCCTGACGAATCGCCTGTACCTGGCCGTCCATCGCCGCAGAAGGGGCGATGAAGTCCGCACCGGCCGCAGCTGCCACCACCGCCTGTTTGCCGAGGTTCAGCAGGGTGGCGTCGTTATCGACGCCATGATCGCACAGCACGCCGCAGTGGCCGTGAGAGGTGTATTCGCAGAAGCAGGTATCGGACATGACCACCATCTCCGGCACGGTCGATTTACAGATGCGCGACATACGCGCCACCAGACCATCCTCTTTCCAGGCGTCGCTGCCGGTGGCATCGGTATGGTGGGAGATACCGAAGGTCATGACTGAGCGGATCCCGACGTTTGCAATGCGCTCGATCTCACGCGCCAGATGTTTTTCCGGAATACGCATCACGCCCGGCATGGCGTCGATGGCTTTGTAA
This sequence comes from Pseudomonadota bacterium, assembly GCA_023425455.1. Classification (GTDB taxonomy): domain Bacteria; phylum Pseudomonadota; class Gammaproteobacteria; order Enterobacterales; family Enterobacteriaceae; genus Enterobacter. The sequence continues at coordinate 5,528 of JAFACP010000204.1, forward strand.
TCATCGATCTCTTCTTCAACAAAAATCGGCAACACCAGATCGTTTAAGGTCAGTGTTGTCTCTTCAAACATGGCGCGCAGTGCCGGAGACTTGCGCAGGCGACGGGGACGAGCAATTAAATCGGTCATGATATGCCTGATGTTTGTGGAACAAAGAGCGGTAGTGTACCTGAAAGTGGCGGGCGGGGTTTTGCTAAAGTGGGCGCGATCGTCGCCCGTTTTCCCTGCCCGCGAGCGCGCCGCACTGGCGCTTTATTCGCGGGCAGCGTTCCCCGTTTGCCCGCGCACGATTAAGGCTGTACTGAAGCCGTAAGCACCTGCGCTTTATTGGCGCTCAGCTCGCTGACTAAATTATTCACCCCGTCGCTCATATTGACGAAGCGGGTATTCGGGGAGCGTGTGACCACCACGAACGCCCCGACATTCGCCTGCGGGATCATCGCCATATAGGTAATAAACCCGCCGCCGCCGCCGGTTTTCTGAATAATGCCAGGGTGGCCGTCTTTCGGCGCCATATACACCCAGCCGAGACCGAGCGCATCGGCTTTGCCCGGCACATCCATGCCGGTCACCCGATGCAGCTGGCTGCGCTGGTAAATCAGGGTCTGCATACGGTCCGCCTGGTTGCTGCGGGAATAGAAATCGGAGGAGAGGAATTGCTGCATCCAGCGCATCATATCGCCTGGCGTGGAGTACACCCCACCGCTGCCGACGGCGGCCAGCGTGTTATTGCACGGACTGGCCCCTTTTTCTGCCACCATCAGCCTGCGACATTGATCGGGGGACGGGGTGAAGGTGGTGTCTTTCATGCCGAGCGGGCGGGTGATTTGCTCTTCAAACAGCCGGGGATAAGGCTTGCCCGATGCCGTCGACAGGGCATCGGCCAGCAGATCAAACGCCAGATTCGAATAGGAGGCCTGCGAGCCCGGCGCGCTTTTCAGCGTGGCGGTGCTCAGGTAGTTCCAGCGCTGTTCGCGCGTCGGCCAGACAAAAACCGGGCGATGCGCTGCGCCGCCAGGCTGCTCACGCGGCAGGGCGCTGGTGTGGGTCGCAAGGTTCACCAGCGTAATCGGCGTACCCTGATAGGTGGGAACGCGTGCCCCCGGCGGGGCGTATTTACTCAGCGGATCGTTGAGCCTGACCACGCCCTGATCGAGCAGCTTCACCAGCACTTCACTGGTCATCAGTTTGGTGATGGAGGCAACCCGGATAACCGAGTCCAGCTGCGGATGGACGTTATTCCCCGGACGCGTCTCGCCAAAGCTGCGGAACACGCGCTGATTACCGTCGATAACCACCAGCGCCATCCCCGTTGCGCCGCTGCCGTAGTAGATCAGATTGGCATAGCGATCGGCAATGTCAGAGGCCAGAACCGGGGCCGTCAGAGGCTGGGCAGCCCGGGCGGTGGAGAGGCTCACCGCACACAGCGCGGCGAAAGAGAGCAGACAACGTTTCAACGAAAGCATCCATGAAGTGAATGTGTAAGTAATGCGTATTTATACTACTAAACGGCAGCGTGCAAAGGGCCGAATAACATAACCATAGTGATAAAAGCGTAACCATGGGTAAATAAGCGCGATTTCCTTTGGTTCAGCCTGCCGTTTTGTGACATTGGGCAGCTCATCGCACGCCCATCGCCCTGACCTCTTCATAATTTAGTGCGGCGTAAAGCCATTAGGCTTGTCAGGTACGAATGATAATTTCGCATAACATATTCACGTAATAAATACAATTTAAATTTACATTTTATTACATATTATCACTATCTTTACATTTTAAGTTGTAAGATATTTTCAGCGCACTCATTGCAAAAACGATTTAAGAGGGATGATATGAATAACATCAGAGAATTAACGTCTGAAGAAATAATCTTAGTCAGCGGTGGCAACGCAAACAGTAATTATGAGCGTGGCGAGAGTCGAAATCGCAACACTGGAGCCCGTAACTCACTGGCGAAAAATGCCCCGACGCATATTTATAATAGTGCTGACTCGTGCGCCGCCGGAATACTCGGGGGGTTAATTGCCGGTTCCCCGGGAGGTCCTGTTGGCATGTTAGCTGGTGTCATTGGTGGGGCTATCGCAGGTCAATGCACCAAAGAGAGTTTTAGCAATAAATCAGACTCCGGTAGTAAAGATAAAACTAATAATTTCGCCGGGCAATGTCGTTGGTAAATTATCAGTGTTTTCATAATTAATATCATAACAGCTCATTGTAATTATTCATCAATCTCATGAATTGTTTATCCTTCATTAGATCGTGCCGTGATTTTATGCTGTAACAGTGAGCTTTTATTAGAAAGTTAACTTATCAATAACAAAATACTGGTTTACTATGAAACGAATTTTTTATTTTTTAAATTATTTAATGCTTTTCATTATTGGGTTTGCATTGTTAAAGTCCGCTAATGTTCTTGATTTTAATACAGCATCAAGAAGTGAGTTCGCGTCGAAGTTTATAATAACAATAATTGTACTGTTTGCTATAACCAGATGGGGAAGGAAGGTCTGTTTACTTTTGGTTGAGAATAAAGAAAAGTAGAAGTGGATTTATCCCGATGGCGGATGAACTACCCCTCATTTCTTGAGGGAGTAATGCAATTAAGATTGAGCAGAAATTGATACAGTTAGATCATTATCATTAAAAATTTCCCTGTCTGTTGTTGTGACTGCCTGGTATCAGAGAAGGTAAACTTTCATTATGAGAGTAGGGTGGCCTGATTTTTACCATATATAACTATTGCGATGTACATAAGCATATATCATCGAGTAAGGAATAATGATGAATGAGAGTACAAGTCCATATAGATACAGCAAGCAGAATGCTGTTGTTTTTCTTATAGTGATTGTAATATCAACTGCTTTAACATTTTCGCCAATGATAACACTGCATTATGTTAGCGTGGATATGGCGTTTTCTGTTGTTTTTATTTTACAGGTTTTGTTTGTTACGTTAATTTATTTTCTTTATTTAAGAAAAATGCCGGAGTGTAAAATACGAATTAAATCAGATTGGGCGACAGTCAGGTTTTCAATACTGTCATTTCTACTAATAATCCTGATTCAGTTGATTATGTACTGTTATAAAAGCACTTCCTTTCATCACGAACCATTTCATATGCACTGGATAGCCATTGTAACCATAATACTGGTTTTCCCCTACTATGAGGAAATTATTTACAGGGCCTGTGCCTTCGGACTTTTGTGTTCAATTTATAAGAAAGATATCATCATACCCAGCGTGCTGACATCATTGTTTTTTTCTCTGATGCACTTTCAGTATCATAACATACCGGATCAAGTGGCACTTTTTATTGTGGCCATCTTACTGTTGATGGTTAGAATAAAAAGTGGGAATCTTTTTTACCCGATGTTGATGCATTCTGGAATGAATACCTTCGTGATTCTGCTAAATATTCAAAGCATTTTATAACTATGAGTATATTCAGGGAGGAAGCGTTAAAACATCACAGTGAAACTGAATACGGAAATATAATCTTACCTGCATCAGGTTGCATGTCAGCGTGCGCTGCCGCCACATTGTTAATCTTCCTGGGTGTAATATTATTCATTTATTATGGTAATTATACTCGTAAGGCACACCTTTCCGGTATCGTGATGCCTTCATCCGGATTAGTAAAAATCATGCCGCAATATGCCGGGTATGTTACCCGACAGGTGACTTCAGAAGGTCAACACGTTGTCGCCGGTGAACCGGTTTATTATATCAGCGGAGAACGCTATAACGGGCAGGGGGCCGGTACGCTGGCAGCCATGAGCCTCTCCCTGAAAATGCAGTATGCCATGCTGGCTTCTCAACAGACGCTGGAGTCGCGTGATAATCGTCAGCAGCAACAGGCAGTTCAACAGCGAGTTGCCTCCCTGAAACCACAGATCAAAAGTGCCCGGCAGCGCCTGTTGCTTGCCGAAAATCAGGCCGCGCTAGCCGCGTCAGTCATGCAAAGCTACAAAAAATTGGCTGGCACACGTTATGTATCGGATATCGAATATCAACAGAAGCAAATGGACGTTGCTACAGCGCAGCAAAACGTTGAGGACCAGCGTCAGAGGCTTTTGCAGCTGCACACCGCAACAAAAACCGCTGAAGACAATCTTAACCACCTTATCGTCCAGGGTGAAAGCAGAAAAACAGAGCTGGACAGGCAGCTACAGGGGATCCGGCAACAGCAGCACGAGCTGGCTGGTCAGCAGAACGTGACACTGACGGCACCGGTATCCGGAACCGTTGCCGCCGTGCTGGTCAGACAGGGACAGTCGGTCAGGCCATCGGAACCCGTCATGACCCTGGTACCCGACAATGCCCGTTTGCAGATAGAACTTTATGCTACCAGCCAGAACGCCGGCTTTATTCAGCCGGGGCAGCGAGTGGCACTGCGATTCGCCGCCTTCCCTTATCAGAAATTTGGCGTTCAGTACGGGACTATCCGTGAAATAAGCCGCACAACGCTGACCCCTTCGGATTTACTCTCCGTATCCCCTGTGACCTGGAAGGAGAATGAAGGTCATTACCGCGTCATCGTCGAACCTGAGCATACCTCTATTCAGGCTTATGGAAAAAAAGAACCGCTACGCCCCGGGATGACCCTTGAGGGGGATGTCAGTCTTGATACGCGTCATTTATGGGAGTGGCTGACAGAACCACTCTGGAGCCTAAAAGGAAAACTGTAATGGGCCCACTGAACTGGACAGGAAAAAAACGGCTTCCTCTCATCAGGCAGACCGAGTCAGCAGAATGCGGCCTGGCGTGTCTGGCGATGATGGCCTGCTGGCATGGTCTGAAAACCGATTTGCCCACACTGCGCGAACGTTTCAGTATCAGTACTCAGGGGATGACACTGCAGAGGTTGATTGAATGCGCGGCCAGTATCCGGTTCTCCTCCCGGCCTGTCCGGCTTGAGCCTGAAGATCTGAAATCCCTTTCTCTCCCATGCATCCTCCACTGGAATATGAATCATTTTGTCGTGCTCCATAAAATTCGTGGAAACCGGCTATTCATCCACGACCCGGATAAGGGAAAGGTCATGCTCTCCCGGCAGGACGTGGGAAAACATTTCACCGGCGTTGCGCTGGAGCTGATGCCAGCCGGTGACTTTTCCGTTCGGGATGAAAGAAAAAAAGTTCATCTGCGTCTGCTGACAGGCAAGACCCCTGGCCTGTTGCCGTCAATGTTACGCATTATGATTTTTTCCCTGGCGCTGGAAATTCTGACGCTGGGAAGCCCTCTTCTCAATCAACTGGTGATTGATGAGGTCCTTGTTGCTGCCGACCGAAGCCTGTTGACCATCATTATTATTGCGCTATTGCTGCTGTCATTGACCCAGATGCTGCTGTCACTGGCCCGTCAGTGGAGCAGTATCGCCCTGTCCGTCAATTTTAATATGCAGTGGACTGCCCGGGTTTTTCATCACTTGGTACGTCTTCCTCTTGGTTGGTTTGATGCGCGCAGTAAGGGAAGTATCAATGCCCGCTTTGAGGCTGTGGATATCATTCAGCAGGCGCTGACCACGCAGGTACTGGAAGGCATTCTGGATGTGTTGCTTGTGGTGACAGCGCTTTGCATGATGCTTCTGTACAGTCCGGAAATGACGCTGATAGCGGTCCTGGCTGCCATTGTCTATGGCGTGCTTAGAGCGTTGTGGTATCCGTCCCTGCGACAGTCGGCGGAAGATAGCTGGGATGCTGCTACCAGAGAGTCCGGGCATTTTCTTGAAACACTCAACGGCATCCTGAGCCTGAGAATTAACGGCGTGATCGCACATCGCGAGGCCGCGTGGCTGAATCTCAACGTCGTCTGCAGAAATACGCAACTGCGCCAGAGTCGTCTGCTGATGTTCTATGACATTGCGCACACTCTGACCGGTAGTGTGGTATCGGCGATTACGTTGTGGAAAGGTGCCGGGGAAGTCCTGAACGGTACCTTTACTGTTGGTATGCTGGTGGCTTATTTGTCTTACCAGATGCGCTTTTCATCCAGCATCAGTAGCCTGACAGATAAGTTTTTTTCCTGGCGCATGCTTGATGTCTATAACGAACGTCTTGCTGACATTGTGCTTACTCCGACAGAAAATCACCGACAACACTCATTTGATGAGTACAACGCTACTG
>JAFACP010000253.1 GCA_023425455.1 Pseudomonadota bacterium
AGGCTCGGTGCTGGCCAGCGAGCAGGCGCTACGTGAAGCCGGTATCGAACTGAGCGATTTTGTCCGCGGTAATGAAAAAGCACGTGAGCGCATGAAAGCCCAGTACAGCATTGCGGGGATGACCAAAGGGGTGGTGGTCGGGACCGATCACGCCGCGGAAGCCGTCACCGGCTTCTTCACCAAATATGGTGATGGCGGCACGGACATTAACCCAATTTTCCGCCTCAATAAACGCCAGGGTAAACAGCTGCTCGCTGAACTGGGCTGCCCTGAGCATCTCTATAAGAAAGCGCCAACCGCCGACCTCGAAGACGATCGCCCTTCTCTGCCTGATGAGGCGGCGCTGGGCGTCACCTACGAAAATATCGACGACTACCTGGAAGGCAAAACGCTCGCGGCAGATATCGCGAAAATTATCGAAGACTGGTATCTGAAAACCGAGCACAAGCGACGTCCACCGATCACCGTTTTCGACGATTTCTGGAAACGATAATCGTCCTGTCGCCGGGAGCACGCCACGCCCGGCGACAACACGTTTTCCACTTCTGTCGGCTCTGCTACACTGTATAACCAAACAGTAGATGGAGCATGACGTGAGCAGGCGACAATTCCCACTCCGCCCTGATGTTGACGCGGCGGCAATCTATACCTATCCCGAACAGCTGCGCGCCTCTCTGAATGGGCTGCCTAAACAACCCGGCGTCTATTTTTTCCATGGCGAGAGCGAAACGCTGCCGCTTTATATTGGCAAAAGCGTCAATATTCGCAGCCGGGTACTCTCTCATCTGCGCACGCCTGATGAAGCGGCGATGCTGCGCCAGTCGCAGCGTATTAGCTGGATCCAGACCGCAGGCGAACTCGGCGCGCTGCTGCTGGAAGCGCGACTGATCAAAGAACAACAGCCGCTGTTTAATAAACGGCTGCGCCGCAATCGTCAGCTCTGTTCACTACAGGTTATGCAGGGCAAACCTCAGGTGGTGTACGCCCGGGAGGTCGATTTCTCAAGCGCACCGAATTTGTATGGGCTGTTCGCCAGCAAACGTGCGGCACAGCAAACCCTACAGACGCTGGCCGATGAGCTACAGCTCTGTTACAGCCTGCTCGGGCTGGAAGCCACAACCCGCGGGCGCGCCTGTTTCCGCTTTGGACTAAAGCGCTGCGCCGGCGCCTGCTGCAAAAAAGAGAGTACAGAGGAGCATCAGACGCGATTGCTGGCCGGACTGGCTTCCCTTCGCGTCAACTGCTGGCCCTGGGAAGGCGCCGTGGCGCTGAAGGAGACCGGCGAAACGATGACGCAATACCACATCATTCATAACTGGCTGTGGCTCGGCGCAGTTGAGCGCTTAAGCAATGCCTCCGGCCTGATACGCGCGCCCGCCGGGTTCGATCACGACGGTTACAAAATACTCTGTAAGCCGCTGCTGTCCGGCGAGTATGAGGTTATTGCGCTTAATGTCCCGGAAGCCAGGTAATTTCGCTAAACAGCAGCGTGCCTTCCGACTTCAGTAAACGCAGCGTGTGCGTCCCCTCTTCCCAGCAGGCGCCCTGATCGGCCGTGAGCAGTTTTTCACCAAGCTGCCAGGCGCCGCTCAGCACGAAGATCACCCCGCCACGCGAGCCAAAAGTCGTAAACGTCCGGTCTGCCACCCGAACCTTCGCCTGGCAGCGGTCCCGGCGGGTCATAATGTTGAAGTCCATGGACATCTGGCCATCAGAAAGGGTGGCTTTCACCGGCAGATCGCCAGCAAAACGGTAAGGCTGATGGTGCTTCAGGGTATGGCAAAACGCTTTACCGGCATCCAGCGTCACCTCGCCCCCTTCCAGCAGCGTGATCACCCGATCGACGCCGGGAAAAGAGGAGAACTCGCCATTACTGGCGATGGAAGCAATACTGGCACGCCAGGAAAAATCACGCGTCGCGGGCGGAAAACAGCAAATTTCTCGCGTCTCACCGGCACCATTGCGCCAGAGACTGACCGGCATCTTACGGATATCAAAGAACTCCATCACCACTCCTGAAGGGCGCAACAGGCGCCAGGGCGACAATATGGCAATTGTCGCTGTCTTGTTTGTTATCGTTGGGTCATCCAGACATAGTATCGGCAGCAGAGCACAGATGCCTTAGCCTGACGTGAATGAAAATCCTAACGCCATGACTCAACAAGACATTCTCTGAAGCGACTACAGGAGAATACCGCGCTTCTGGCGGCAGGCAAGAGGAAAGGAGAGAAAAACCGCCGGTCCTGCCCACAGCGGTTACGCTTTTGTGGACAGGATCCCGGCGGTCTTAAGAGAGTGAACCGATTATTCGGCTGGTGCAGGCATTTTACCTTCCGGTGCCGGACGTTCTGTCAGACGCTTCTCAAAATTGGCATTAAACTGTTTTTTCTGTTCCGGCGTCAGAATGTTGTAGATCTTGTTCTGAGTCTCCATGCGCGCCAGCATGCCAGCTTTACGCTGTTCCGCCATTTTGTCGATCTGTGCTTCGGCTTTTGCTTTATCGAAGCTGTCGCTGGCGATGATGTCATGCATCGCGCGACGCTCTTCCAGCGGTGGACGTTTCATCTGGTCGCGCTGGCTTTTCATGATGTCGCGGATCTGCGTTTTCTGCGCGTCCGTCAGGTTCAGGTCTTTGAACATCATCATTTCATGGTGCGGGCCCGGCTTACCTTTATGATGCATCATCATTTTGCCTTCCGCCGGGGCTGCGGTGGTGGTTGCGGTATCTGCAGCGAACGCCATGCTGGTAGCGCCCAGAGCCAGGGTAGAAGCAACAAACAGTGCAGTTAACTTACGCATAATTTATTTCCTTACTTTCAGTTATTCTTCGGCGCTATGCCGTGTTGACGAGATTAACTTTACGGGGTTTATCGTCAATTATTCAGAGCAACGGTAAAACAATGAAAGTGTAAAAAACAAATTATAGCCAAATGTGGAGGAATTAAGGATAAAGCGTGGAGAGTTGCAACATAAATATACAAAATAGTGATTTTAAAGAGATTGTGAAGGAGTATATCGGAGTGATGATTATTTTAAAAGCAATTAACCAGGAATATTCTGCAAAAAATAGTTAACCCCTTTAATTGCTAAGAAAATAGGTTAATACAGCCTGCCACAATCAATATTCCGGCAGGCCTTAGCGGTGCAGAAGGCCTGTTTTCGGGGATCAGCGCATTTTTTCCAGCATCAGTCCGGCCCGCAGTCCAAACGCTACCCCCGGGTTCGGGAACAGCACGTATTCGGTGGTTTTCTGCACCTCATAACGTTCGCTACCGTCTTCCGCCAGCAATACCCCCTGACGAAACGGCGTGAAGTTCAGGGTATGTGCCGCCATATGCAGCCGGAAAGCCTCGCTGCGACGGGTTATCTGCTGAACGACCCGGTAGCGTTCAGCCGGGTGCAAGGCGTGCTCGGGAGCCACGCCCTCCAGCAACGCGCGCAACGCCCTGCTGGTTGGCGCAAAGCGCGTCAGATCGTTGTGACCGAACGGCAGAGCTTTACCCAGCTCCAGCGTACAGGCCAGCGCCCCGGCGCGCTCGCAGGTGAAATGGGTGAAGGTGCCGCCAGGGCTCTGATGAAACACCAGCGCCTCCAGCCCTGCGTCGCTCAGCCATGAGAGAAAACCTTCATCCCAGGGTTGATGACGCTGGGGCAAGACGCCAAAGCGAAGATGGTAAGAGGCGCGGATCGCCGTATGCAGATCGAGGTGCCAGCGTTGCTCACCGCCAGCGTCGAAGAACGCCGTCACCACCGCTTCCAGCCACTTCGCGCGCGCCGTTTCATCGCTTTGCGGGAACTGCGACCACCGTCCGCCGAACATCCGGTTGATATCGCTGACGCGATAGCGCACGTTTTCTGCCAGCGCCGTCGGGTTCCCGAACACCACCAGCAGACGACACGTCAGGGAAATATCACCGCGATATAACGCCCGCAGCAGCAGATCGACCATCTCTACCGGTGCCGTCTCATTGCCGTGAATACCGGAGGAGAGCAGAAGCGACAGTTCGCTCGCTGCAAACGGCGTCAGCTCCAGCACCCCGCGCCCCTGCCAGCGCCAGTGAAATGACGGCCCTTCACCTTCGCACCGCGCCGGCGCCTCGTCAGCGAGCGTCAACGCCAGAAAATTATCCATAACCTCTCCTTTAGCGCTGGAACGGGTAGACAGAGCCCAGTTGCAGAATAGTGGTTAATGCATCCAGCGCCTCACGCCCCTCACGCAGCAGATGCGGATCCACCAGGTCAGCCTGGGTCAGCCGATCGCGATAGTAACGGTCTACCCAGTCGTTGAGGGTATTGAACAGCGTGTCGTTCATCATCACCGCAGGGTTAAGCGCCTGCATCTCGTCCTGCGTCAGCACCACCCGCAGACGTAAACAAGCCGGGCCGCCGCCGTTAGCCATGCTTTCACGCAGGTCGAAGACGCGCAGCGCGTCAATCGGGTTATCAGCGTTAACCAGCTCGTTCAGATAGCGCCAGACGCCCTCATGCTCGCGGCACTCCTGAGGCAAGACCAGCAGCATACTGCCGTCATCACGGCTCAGCAGCTGACTATTGAAGAGGTAGGTTTGTACCGCGTCCTGAACGCTAACCGCCCGCCCCGGCACCTGCAGCGCCAGAAAACCCGGAACCTGCTCCCGTAGCGCGGCAAGCAGGCGCTCCTGATGGGCAAACGCCTCTTCATGACAAAACAGCACCTGACGGTTAGCGACGGCAATCACATCATTGTGAAATACCCCCTGGTCAATCACCTCCGGGTTTTGCTGCGCAAAAATCACCTGCGAGGGATTAACCTGGTTCAGGCGTGCAACCGCCTGGCTGGCGGCCAGCGTCTGACGTGCCGGGTAGCGCGCCGGCGCAGAATTGCTGCCCTCCTCGCGCCCGTAGATAAACAGCTGCAGGCCCGGTTCGCCGTAATCGCCGGCCAGACGGTTATGGTTAGCGGCGCCTTCATCGCCAAACATCGCCACCTGCGGCAACGCCTGATGTACGCTGAAGCGCGACGCATCGCTGAAGATAGCGTGCAGGAGGCGTTCGGTGGTTTGCGCCTCCGTGGCGCGATGGAATTTGTTATTCAGGTTCGCAACCGTCAGATGCACCCTGCCGTCGAGGGTATCGGCCGACGGTGCTACGGTCGCCGCATTCGCCACCCACATTGAGGAGGCGGAGCTGGCGGCCGAGAGCAGATGCGGCGTCTGGGTGCCCGCTTTTTCGACCACCTGTTCGTCGCTGCCGCTGAACCCCAGCTGGCGCAGCACCGGAATGTTCGGGCGCTCCTGCGGCGGGATAACCGCCTGCGGAAAACCGGCATCCGCCAGCGCCTTCATCTTCAGCAGCCCCTGCTTTGCCGCCAGCTTCGGGTTTGAGATCTGAAAACGGTGTTTCGTCGACGCTTCATTGCCGAACGACAGCCCGGCGTAGTGGTGCGTCAGCCCCACCAGCCCATCAAAGTTAACTTCACGCGCTTTCATGACCTTCTCCCTGCGTAAAATCCAGCCCCGGATTCAAGGTTTCCGGCAGCGTCAGCACCGGCGTCTCCAGGCTTGCCATCGGCCAGGCGCAGTAGTCTGCGGCATACCAGGCGCTGGCCCGGTGGTTGCCCGACGCGCCCACGCCGCCAAACGGCGCGGTGCTCGCGGCACCGGTCAACGGTTTATTCCAGTTCACAATTCCGGCCCGGGCCTCCAGCAACAGCTGGTCAAATTTCTCACGATGCGGCGAAATCAGTCCGCTCGACAGGCCGTAACGGGTGTTATTCGCCCTTGCGATCGCATCGTCAAAATCGTCATATCGCCAGACACAGAGTAACGGCCCGAAGACCTCTTCATCCGGCACATCGCGCGCGCCACTCATCTCAATAATGCCCGGCGTCAGCAGTGACGAGCCCGGCTGAAGCTGCCGTGGCGCCAGCAGCGCTTTTCCGCCGCGCGCCACATGCCCTTGCCAGGCTTGCAGCACATGCAGCGCTGCCTGTTCGGAGATAAGCCCACCGATAAACGGCTGCGGATCGGCGTCCCAGCGGGCAGGAACCAGCCGCGCACTCACCTCCACCAGCCGTTTCAGGAACGCATCACCCTGCGCGCCGCGCTTCACCAGCAGACGTCGGGCGCAGGTACAACGCTGTCCGGCGGTAATGAATGCCGACTGGATGGTCAGATGCACCGCCGCATCGATATCGTCCGGATCGTCGACGATAAGCGGATTATTGCCGCCCATCTCAAGGGCAAGGATTTTTTCCGGCTGTCCGGCCAGCTGTCGGTGCAATTGGTATCCGGTTCCGGCGCTGCCGGTAAACAGCAGGCCGTCGATATCGGCGAGCGCACTCAGCGCCTGACCGGTTTCCCGACCGCCCTGCACCAGATTAAGCACGCCCGCAGGCAGGCCCGCCTGCTGCCAGAGTTTCACCACCGCTTCACCGGTTAATGGCGTTAACTCGCTCGGTTTAAAGATCACGGTGTTGCCGGCCAGCAGCGCTGGCACAATGTGTCCGTTAGGCAGGTGGCCGGGGAAGTTATATGGTCCGAATACCGCCAGTACGCCGTGAGGACGGTGACGCAAGGTTGCGGCGCCGTCGGGCATCGCGGTCTGTTGCTCGCCGGTGCGGATATGGTATGCCTTCACCGAGATGGCAATTTTGTTGATCATGGCCGCCACTTCGGTCGCGGCCTCCCAGCGGGGCTTGCTGGTTTCACTGGCGATGATGCGGGTCAGTTCCGCTTTGTTGGCCTCCAGCAGAGACGCGAAGTTTTCGATAATTGCCTGCCGCGCGGCAAAGGGCTCTCTGGCCCACGCCGGAAAGGCCCGCCGCGCCGCCTGACAGGCTTGCTCAACCTGCGCCGCGCTGGCGTCATTCCCCTGCCAGAGCGGTTCCTGGCCAACCGGGTTGGTTTTCACACGCGCGTCGCCTGCGCCCGTTACCCAGTCGCCGTTAATCCATAAAGTCATGCTGTTTTCTCCTCAGGGCAGAGTCGTACCAGACGCACCGTGTCGCCGGCATTACATTTCAGGGCATCCAGCTGCGCGGCGGTTAACACCAGACGCTCACATTTCGGATTGGTGTTGACCAGCATGGCGCGGAAGGTATCGTAGCGTTCGTTCGCCACCAGACACGCCGGCCACTCGCCCGGCGCAGGCTGGCCTTCAGAGACCGTCACCAGGCGGCTTTTACGAATGGCGCGCACCCGGTCGATATCGCACTCAAGGGTTGGCCCGCCGTCAAAGATGTCAACATAGTTACGGTAGCGGAATCCCTCTTTCTCCAGCACCGCGCGGGCCGGAGCCGTCTGCGGATGCACTTCGCCAATCACCGCCTGCGCTTGCGGGCTGAGGAAATGGGTATAGATCGGATGTTTCGGCATCAACTCGGCGATAAACGCCTTCTGCCCGGTGCCGCACAGATAATCCGCCCGACTGAACTCCATGGAGAAAAAGCGTTCGCCGAGGCTCTCCCAGAACGGGGAGTAACCTGTGTCGTCGATCACCCCGCGCATCTCGGCCACCACCTTTTCATTAAAGCGATCGCGGAAGGCGGCCATAAACATAAAGCGCGATTTGGAGAGCAAATAGCCGTTCCCCTCCTTGCGCCACTCGGGGTCGAGGAACAGGGTGCACAGTTCGCTGGCACCGGTGTGGTCGTTGCAGAGAAAAAGCGTAGGCAGCGCGTTATAGACATTCAGCTCTTTCGAGGCATGCACCATCGTGCCGACCCGGTAGTTGTACCACGGGTCGTTAAGCCCTACCGCCACCTCAATGGCGCAAATCCCGGCCACGGTGCCGGTGTCGGTCTCCTCCAGCACGAACACATAACCCTGCTCGCTTTTTGGCAGGCTCCCCTGCCAGGTGTGCAGGGCGCGTTCAATGCGCGCCGACAGTGTTTTCTCATCGGCGGGCAGCGAAGTCAGCCCACCTCCCGTTTTAGCGGCAAGCTGCATAAGCCCGGCCAGATCGCCGTGCTCAACGGGACGGATGACCATCATGATGACACCCCGGACTTCACCTGTTCGCAGGCCAGCGCAAAGCGTTCCAGCCCGGTATTCACCTCTTCCTCAGTGACAATCAGCGCTGGAGCGAACCGCACCACGCTGGCACCGGCAATCAGCACCATGACGCCCATTTTCGCGGCTTCCTGGGAGATAAGTTTGGCTTTCCCGGCAAATTCAGGCGTGAGCTCACAGCCAATAAGCAGCCCAAGACCGCGGATCTCTTTAAACAGACCGGTTTTGCTGTTAATGGCCGTCAGACGTTCAACAAACCACTGGTGGCGCTGCTTCACGCCGTTCAACACCTGCGGCGTGTTGATGATATCCAGCACCTGCCCGGCAACGGCCGACGCCAGCGGATTGCCGCCGTAGGTGGTGCCGTGAGTACCGACCGTCATCACGCTGGCGAAGGCCCGGGTCGTCAGGATCGCCCCCACAGGAAAACCGCCGCCCAACGCTTTCGCCGTCGACAGCACATCCGGCGTGACGCCATAGTGCATATAGGCGTACAGCTCACCGGTGCGTCCTACGCCGGTCTGCACTTCATCAAAAATCAGCACCGCATTGTGGCGATCGCACAGCTCGCGCAGCCCCTGCAGGAAGGCTTTGGTCGCCGGCACCACGCCCCCCTCGCCCTGCATCGGCTCGACAATGACCGCACAGGTGGTATCGTCAATCAGCTCGCTGGCGGATTGCAGATCGTTATAAACCGCATGACGGATATCCGGCGGGAGCGGCGCAAAGTCCTCAGAATAGGCGGGCTGACCGCCTGCACTGACGGTAAACAGCGTGCGGCCATGGAAAGCGTTTTTGAAGGCGACGATACCGCTTTTATGTGCACCGAATTTATCGTGCGCATATTTACGCGCCAGCTTCAGCGCAGCTTCATTCGCCTCTGCCCCGGAGTTACAGAAAAAGACGTTCTC
>JAFACP010000392.1 GCA_023425455.1 Pseudomonadota bacterium
GGATCATAGTCAGCGTTTCACACAGCATGCCGGCGATGATCCCCGCCTTCCAGTGCTGCTTTTTCGGGATTTTGCGGTTGATCCAGCCGGAAAGCACCCCGGCGACAATGCTGGTGATAAAACAGGGAACGGCGGTGGCGCCGCCCATATCGATCAAATAGCGATGGGTACCGGCAATCACGCCGGTGATCACGCCCACCCATGGGCCAAAAAGGATGCCACCCGACATCACGGCAATAATCCGGACGTTTACCAGCGATCCCTCCACCGGGACACCGGACCAGGTACTGAACAGGGCAAACAGTGAAAAAAGCGCGGTGACCGCCAGCAGCTCTTTCGCCGAGTGTGCAGATTTATGCAGAAGTTCGCGAAACAGGCGGATACGAATCAGAAAGAACAGACAGATAAGCATTAATGCCGCGCGGTCAAAAACCGCCAGAAGCATATCGAATATTTCGTGCACGAGTGGGCCTGGAAAAACGGGAAAAAACCATGATAAAAAACCTGGCGCGTAATGACCAGCTATCCGTCTGGTTTATCAAATGGGGAAAAACCATAATTTACAAAGGGGATTATCGACAGGTTGCTGGCGTGAACGCGATTCCCGCGCCGGCGGCAGGGCGAAGTAATCACTTTGATATCATTGTGTTAAATAAAAGGCATGTGAAATACCCTTTACGCTGACGGCTTCCGCTTTTATCTGCAGCGGCTTTCCGCTTTTAATGCGGACTTTTTTTTGCCGTTCCCTCTCGACAGCGTGTTTTTTTCCAGGTTATTTTCTCGACATGCCACATGTGTGGCAGCGTCGCTCGGACGGTCCGGGCGCTAACGTGAATCTGAGGATACTATGGCTGAATCCAGTCCTGAACGCCGTTTTACGCGTATCGATCGTCTCCCCCCTTATGTGTTCAATATCACTGCTGAGCTGAAAATGGCTGCGCGTCGGCGCGGCGAAGACATTATCGATTTCAGCATGGGTAATCCCGACGGCCCGACGCCGCCACATATTGTCGAGAAATTGTGTACGGTTGCACAGCGGCCGGATACGCACGGGTACTCCACCTCACGCGGTATTCCGCGTCTGCGTCGTGCCATCTCCCGCTGGTATCAGGAACGCTATCAGGTGGATATCGATCCGGAAAGTGAAGCGATCGTCACCATCGGTTCGAAAGAGGGGCTGGCACACCTGATGCTGGCGACGCTCGACCATGGTGATACCGTTCTGGTGCCCAACCCCAGCTATCCCATTCATATCTACGGTGCCGTGATTGCCGGAGCGCAGGTGCGCTCGGTGCCGCTGGTCGAAGGGGTCGACTTTTTCAACGAGCTGGAACGCGCGATCCGCGAGAGCTATCCAAAGCCGAAGATGATGATCCTCGGATTCCCGTCGAACCCGACCGCGCAGTGCGTTGAACTCGATTTCTTCGAGAAGGTTGTCGCGCTGGCTAAACGCTACGATGTGCTGGTGGTGCACGATTTAGCCTACGCCGACATTGTGTACGACGGCTGGAAAGCGCCGTCCATCATGCAGGTACCAGGCGCGCGTGACGTGGCGGTTGAATTCTTTACGCTGTCGAAAAGCTATAACATGGCCGGCTGGCGTATTGGCTTTATGGTCGGTAACAAAACGCTGGTGAATGCGCTGGCGCGGATTAAGAGTTATCACGACTACGGAACATTCACGCCGCTGCAGGTTGCGGCTATCGCGGCTCTGGAGGGCGATCAGCAGTGTGTGCATGAGATTGCCGCGCAGTATAAACGCCGCCGCGATGTGCTGGTTAAGGGCCTGCATGAAGCCGGATGGATGGTGGAAATGCCGAAAGCTTCCATGTACGTCTGGGCGAAAATACCTGAGCCTTATGCTGCAATGGGGTCGCTGGAGTTTGCCAAGAAGTTGCTGCAGGATGCAAAAGTGTGCGTCTCGCCGGGCATCGGTTTTGGCGATTATGGCGATACGCATGTGCGCTTCGCGCTGATCGAAAACAGCGATCGTATTCGTCAGGCTGTCCGGGGAATTAAAGGCATGTTCCGCGCGGACGGTGTGTTGTCAGCCCCGGCAACGAAAGCCGCTTCTGAGCAACCGGAATAATGACGATATAAAAAAACAGGCGCCGATGGCGCCTGTTTTTTTACGGCATTTGCTGGGCTAAATCATCAGGGCAAAGGTTCCGGCCCAGACTAAAACAATCACCGACATGCCCATAAAGAAATATTTCACGTTTCATCGCTCCGCGTATCTTGTGGTACGCATTGAATAACAGAGTCCACCTGATGGATGAGAACGGAAGTCGGGTGAGTCAATCGCTCGCATCACCGCACACTCCAGCTCAGAATTCTGCCGCTTTTCTGCTGCCAGACGGGGCTAATGTACGCCTAAAAAAGAGGGGTGACAAGAAGGATTTTTTTAAATAATTTCCGTTACTTATGAGTGTCGTGGAACGGCGACAGTTTGATTTCAGTAGGTAATAAATTAGCATTGAGCGACGCATGGAGCGATCGTTACCCTGCGTGATTACAGGTGATTGAAAAGGTTAGTCTCTGAGCGAAACTAACCTTTCGCAGCCGGGTTAACTATACAGCGAGGACTCCCCATGCGGACGCGTTTTGAAGCGGCGATGCATCCACAGATATTGTTCCGGCGCGCGCATAATCTCGTTTTCGATCACTTTATTAATGAACGTGGCGGCTTCGCACTCTGTTTCCGGATAGTTAGCCAGCTCAGGCGAGATATGCAAACGGTAGCCTGAGCGATCCGCTTTTCTGACCATGGTCACGGTCAGCATCGCCGAGCCGGACAGGCGCGAAATCACAAAGGTGCCATTGGTCGTGGCAACGTCTTTTACCGCAAAGAAGGGGGCAAAGCTGCTGCCTTTACGCCCGTAATCCTGATCCGGCGCAAACCAGACGGCTTCACCTTTTTTGAGTGCTGCGACCATACCGCGCAGGTTATTACGGCTGATCATTGCTTTGTTAGAGCGCATACGACCCCGTGTTTGCGCCCACTCCATAAGCGGGTTGTTGTGCGGGCGATAGGTGGCCATCATCGGCTGACACAACCCCATAACGCGGCCACCTAACTCCAGTGACATAAAATGAACCCCAACAACCATCACGCCCCGGTTCTGCGCCTGGGCGTGTTTCAGATGTTCCAGGCCCTGCACGTCAAACCATTTGCGCACGCGTGCATCCGGCCA
This sequence comes from Pseudomonadota bacterium, assembly GCA_023425455.1. Classification (GTDB taxonomy): domain Bacteria; phylum Pseudomonadota; class Gammaproteobacteria; order Enterobacterales; family Enterobacteriaceae; genus Enterobacter. The sequence continues at coordinate 3,195 of JAFACP010000392.1, forward strand.
GTACCAGGCCATGCCGGTCTCAAGCAGCGCCATGCCAATGGATTTGAAGTTCTCCGCAATGAGCTTATCGCGGGTTTCATCGTCGTAGTGCGGAAAACAGAGTGCGATATTCTTACGGGCGATAGATTCGCGACGCTTAAGAAAATGACGAGAGGCACTGCCCAGCGTGGAACCCAGCCAGCGAAGCACCGGATAGGGAAGCTGTACCAGCAGCCAAAGGACGCCCAGACCAAACCATGTGATCCAGTAACGCGGATGTAAAAACGCGCGTTCAAATTTGGGTTGAGACAAAATAGTAAAACCTATATGAAACCTGTGAAGGTAGCGCAGACATCGCGATACGTCGTGCCGATAAGACCGTAGTTCAGGGTCATGGTTGCGGGCTTTACCGAACTTTACGGCGTGGCCTGACCACTGCGTGACGTTGGGTGGGCGATGCGTAATTTAGCACCGTTATACAAAATGTGCTATTGATCGTTTTTGCGGAAAAAACAGACAATCAGCGAGATGCTTGATTTCTCTGGGTATACGCAAATACCGGACGAGAAAAATTCATATTGACTACACATTTGCCTGAAAAATGGCCGTCACCCGACCCGCTTGCATACACCTGCCT
>JAFACP010000003.1 GCA_023425455.1 Pseudomonadota bacterium
TTTTTACTCCAACCTCCATCCTGCGTTCGCTGACAGCGTCGTGTATGCAGCCGATCGTAAAGGGACGGTGAAAGCCGTTAATGCCGATGACGGAAAAGAGGTCTGGTCCGTCAATCTGGCTGAAAAAGATGGCTGGTTCTCGCGTAAGCCGGCGCTGCTCTCTGGCGGTCTGACCGTCTCCGGCGGCCATGTGTACGTGGGGAGCGAAAAAGCGCAGGTTTATGCCCTGAACGCCAGCGATGGCTCTATTGCCTGGCAAACCACGGTGGCCGGTGAATCACTCTCCCGTCCGGTGGTGAGCGATGGCATGGTGCTGATCCACACCAGCAACGGTCAGCTGCAGGCGCTGAACGAAGCGGATGGTCTGGTGAAATGGACCGTAAACCTCGATATGCCATCGCTGTCGCTGCGTGGCGAATCCGCGCCGGCGACCGCCTTTGGCGCAGCGATTGTTGGCGGCGACAACGGTCGCGTCAGCGCTGTGCTGATGCAGCAGGGCCAGATGATTTGGCAGCAGCGTATCTCCCAGGCGACCGGCTCGACTGAAATCGACCGTCTGAGCGATGTGGATACCACGCCGGTTATCGTTGACGGCGTAGTCTACGCGCTGGCGTATAATGGCAACCTGACCGCGCTGGATCTGCGTAGCGGTCAGATCATGTGGAAACGCGAGCTGGGTTCGGTGAATGATTTCATCGTCGATGGGAACCGCATCTATATGGTTGATCAGAATGACCGCCTGCTGGCGCTGAGCACCGACGGTGGCGTGACCCTGTGGACGCAGAGCGATCTGCTGCACCGTCTGTTGACCGCTCCGGCACTGTACAACGGTAACCTGGTGGTGGGCGACAGCGAAGGCTATATGCACTGGATTGACCCGGAGAATGGCCGGTTCGTCGCCCAGCAGAAAGTCGACAGTTCTGGTTTCCTGACGGATCCGGTGGTGGCTGACGGCAAACTGCTGATCCAGGCAAAAGACGGCACGCTGTACGCGATCACGCGTTAATTACACGGCGGTTGTAGTATACTAAACGGCTCCTGTTAACTCAGGGGCCGTTTTGACATTTTTAAAAACGCTGCGCGAGCGGCGTTATTTTGAATTTTATGAGGCTTCAAACATGGTACCTGTGGTCGCGCTTGTCGGGCGCCCGAACGTTGGAAAATCCACTCTTTTTAACCGTTTAACACGCACCCGTGATGCGCTGGTTGCGGATTTCCCGGGGCTGACGCGTGACCGTAAGTACGGTCGTGCAGAGGTGGAAGGTCGCGAGTTCATCTGTATCGATACCGGCGGTATTGACGGCACAGAAGACGGCGTTGAAACCCGTATGGCGGAGCAGTCTCTGCTGGCTATCGAAGAAGCAGACGTGGTGCTGTTTATGGTGGATGCCCGTGCAGGTCTGATGCCGGCGGACTCCGCGATTGCAAAACACCTGCGTTCCCGCGAAAAGCCGACCTTCCTGGTGGCCAACAAAACTGACGGCATTGATGCCGACCAGGCGATCGCTGACTTCTGGTCATTAGGGCTGGGTGATATCTATCCTATCGCAGCCTCTCACGGTCGCGGGGTCACCAGCCTGCTGGAAACCGTGCTTCTGCCGTGGGTTGACGAAGTGAATCCGCCAGAAGAGGTGGATGAAGACGCAGCGTACTGGGCGCAGTTCGAAGAGGCAGAAGAGGGCGAAGACGCGGAGCCGGAAGAGGCGTTTAACCCGCAGGATCTGCCTATCAAGCTGGCGATTGTCGGCCGTCCAAACGTTGGTAAGTCTACACTTACTAACCGAATTCTGGGTGAAGACCGCGTGGTGGTGTATGACATGCCTGGCACCACGCGTGACAGCATCTACATTCCGATGGAGCGCGATGAGCGTGAGTATGTGCTCATCGACACCGCAGGGGTACGTAAACGTGGCAAAATCACCGATGTGGTGGAAAAATTCTCGGTGATCAAGACCCTGCGGGCGATCGAAGACGCCAACGTGGTGATGCTGGTGATCGACGCCCGTGAAGGTATCTCCGATCAGGACCTGTCTCTGCTCGGTTTCATCCTCAATAGTGGGCGCTCACTGGTCATCGTGGTCAACAAATGGGATGGTCTCAGCAACGAGGTGAGGGAGCAGGTGAAAGAGACCCTCGATTTCCGCCTCGGCTTCATCGATTTTGCCCGCGTGCACTTTATCTCGGCGCTGCACGGCAGCGGCGTCGGTAATCTGTTTGATTCCGTACGTGAAGCGTATGACAGCTCCACCCGCCGCCAGAGTACGGCGATGCTGACCCGTATCATGAATATGGCGGCAGAAGACCATCAGCCACCGCTGGTGCGTGGCCGTCGCGTGAAGCTGAAATATGCCCATGCCGGGGGGTATAACCCGCCAATCGTGGTTATTCACGGCAACCAGGTCAAAGACCTGCCGGATTCCTACAAGCGCTACCTGATGAACTACTTCCGTAAATCACTGGATGTGATGGGCACGCCTATTCGTATCCAGTTTAAGGAAGGGGACAATCCGTTTGCCAACAAGCGCAACACGCTGACGCCAAACCAGATGCGTAAGCGTAAGCGTTTGATTAAGCACATTAAAAAGAGCAAGTAACCCTTTGCTTATCGTTAAAAAACCGCGCGCGTCGCGGTTTTTTTTCGTCCGCGTAATACCGCTACCTGTTGGTATAAAGTCAATCACTATTGCAGATGTGCCAAGTATAAATCTAATAAACTAGACAATAGTCGAATTTTCATCTTAAAGTCCGGCCTCAGGCACTGGACAAAACGGATGCCAGGTTATCAAATGGTTAAGTCATTTTTCGCCGCGTGTAAAAAATCGGCCAGATACATAACTGGCTGGCGTACATCGCGGCGGTTTCAGCATCACGACATACCTTTCGGGAGAAATATGCAATCCTCTGTTAATCACCATGAGAGCCGCACCTTTTTCGGCCATCCTTATCCGCTCGGCGCGTTATTCTTCACCGAAATGTGGGAGCGCTTCTCGTTTTACGGTATCCGCCCGTTACTGATCCTGTTTATGGCCGCAACCGTCTATGACGGCGGGATGGGGCTGGCGCGGGAAAACGCCTCCGCAATTGTCGGCATTTTTGCCGGGACGATGTACCTCGCCGCGCTGCCGGGCGGCTGGCTGGCAGATAACTGGCTCGGCCAGCAAAGAGCCGTGTGGTATGGCTCTCTGCTGATCGCCCTCGGTCATCTGTCGATTGCCCTCTCCGCCGTGCTGGGCAATAACCTGTTCTTTATCGGCCTGATGTTTATTGTGCTGGGCTCGGGTCTGTTCAAAACCTGTATCTCGGTCATGGTTGGAACGCTGTATAAAAAAGGCGATGCGCGTCGTGACGGCGGTTTCTCGCTGTTCTATATGGGCATCAATATGGGGTCGTTTATTGCGCCGCTGATTTCGGGCTGGCTGATTAACACGCACGGCTGGCACTGGGGCTTTGGTATCGGCGGGATCGGGATGCTGGTGGCATTGATCATCTTTCGCCTGTTCGCCGTGCCGGCCATGAAACACTACGACAGCGAAGTGGGGCTGGATTCAACCTGGAACAGCCCGGTCGCGAAGAAAAACGGCGTTGGAGCCTGGCTGCTGGCGCTGGCGGCGGGTGTGGCCGTGATGGTCACGCTGATTGCTCAGGGGGTGATGGTGGTAAACCCGGTCGCGGTCGCCAGCATGCTGGTTTACGTGATTGCGGCCTCCGTCGCACTCTACTTCATTTATCTGTTCGTGTTTGCCGGTCTGAGTCGCAAAGAGCGCGCCAGGCTGCTGGTCTGCTTTATCCTGCTGGTTTCTGCTGCGTTTTTCTGGTCTGCTTTTGAGCAAAAACCAACCTCGTTCAACCTGTTTGCCAATGACTACACCAATCGCACAATCGGTGACTTCGAGATCCCGGCGGTATGGTTCCAGTCGGTCAACGCACTGTTCATTATTCTGCTGGCGCCGGTATTCAGCTGGGCATGGCCGAAGCTTGCCAGCATGAATATCCGTCCGGGCAGTATCACCAAGTTCGTTATCGGCATTCTCTGCGCGGCGGCCGGTTTTGGCCTGATGATGCTGGCGGCGCAGCAGGTTCTCAATAACGGCGGCGCGGGCGTATCGCCGTTCTGGCTGGTGGGCAGTATTCTGATGCTGACGCTCGGTGAGCTGTGCCTGAGTCCGATTGGCCTGGCCACCATGACGTTGCTGGCCCCGGAAAGAATGCGCGGTCAGATGATGGGGCTGTGGTTCTGCGCCAGCGCGCTGGGCAACCTGGCGGCGGGGCTGATCGGCGGTCACGTGAAGGCCGATCAGCTGGATATGCTGCCGGATCTCTTCGCCCGCTGCTCCATTGCGCTGCTGATCTGTGCTGCCGTACTGATCGTCCTCATTGTGCCGGTACGCCGGATGCTGGAAAATACCCGGACACAACCGGCCGCTAATGCCTGACAGACCTCGTTTTTACCGGGGCAGGCGTTATGCTCCGGCAATTTCTTCGATGAGGGAAAACGATGCGGTTAGGGTTTGTCGGTCTTGGCGCGGTGGTTGAAACGGCTTACCTGCCCGCCTTACGACAGTTCTCCGGCGAGCACATTAGCTGCGTCGGGTTTGACGTTCACCCCGCCAGGCGGCCTGAAGGCATCAGGCGTTGTGCATCACTTGCGGAACTGCTTTCTCAGCCTCTTGATACCCTGTTTATTACCACCGCGTCCCTGCACCACCTGGCGGTGCTTGAGCAGGCGCTGGCCTCGCCCGTGGCGCGGATTGTGGTCGAAAAGCCGATTGTCGCCACCCTGGCCCAAATTAAGCAACTGAAAGCGCTGCTGGCGCAGCCCGGCGTCGCATCGCGCGTGCTGGCGCTCGATCACTGGATGGCGCGCACCGGGATAGTGACGCAGGGGCTGGTCAGTGACATCGCCGATATTGTCCGTATTGAAGGCTTTTTGCAGGAGCCAAGCGGCTACAACGCTGCCGGGGAACCCGTCGCGCTCAACTTCGCCACCGGTGAAGCGGATACGCGGGAGCTGCGTCATCCGGATGGCGTGATCCTGGATATTGGCACTCACGTGCTGGCGATGATGCGTGAAACGGTACGCCATCCGGACGGTAATGGCAGCATCGCTTTGCAGGTGGTGACCGCCCGGGATCGGTTGGGCCGCGATATCGCGAAAGGGGATCTGACGACGGCGGAAGGAGAGGCGCATCTTCAGGGGCATATTCACGGCGTGCCGGTGGATATCTGGCTCAACAAATACGCCGGCCCTGCGGGCGGGCAAAAAGGGCTACGGCTCTATTTACGCGACGGGCGGATTATCAGCCACGACCGGCAGGGTGCAGAAGATGTGCTGGAGTGTATCGATGGCGATGGTCGTCAACGCTGGAGCATTGCAGGCACGATCTACGAGCGCTGTCTGGCAGGCCATATTCTGGGGGCTGGCAGCCTGTTTGAACGCCAGCCGCAGGAGGTGAGCCGCACAACGCAGCGCCGGCTGGAAGAGGTTGAGCTGCTGCTGACTTTGCAGCAACAGTTGCGTGGCCCGCACCCACTGTAGCGTGATAACATCCGCGCATCGCCAGATGCTTTTAAAGGAGTCACGATGTCGATTACCTGCCCGGATTGCCATGCAGCGCTGGAGCCGCAAAACGGCGTGGCGCATTGCGAGAACTGCCACAACGATATTGCCCTTCAGGCGCGTTGTCCCGAGTGTCATCAGCCGCTTCAGGTGCTGAAAGCCTGCGGCGCGGTGGATTACTTCTGCCAGAACGGCCACGGTTTGATCTCGAAAAAGCGGGTGGAATTTGTGCCGGTTTAATCTGGCTTTTTCTTCCGCGTCTTCTTCGCAGGCGTCACGCCTTTCACCTCGCTCTCCACCCAGCCGTCCGACAGACGGGTGGTGAGCACGTCGCCGGCTTTCACCTGTTTCGTCTGCTTCAGCACTTTGCCGTCGGTGTCGGTGGTCACGCTATAACCGCGCGCCAGCGTTGAGAGCGGGCTGACGGCTTCCAGGTGCGTTACCGCGTTGCCAAAGCGTTCACGGGTGGTGCTCAGACGGGTGCGCAGATTGTCCGCCAGACGATACTCAAGCTGTTGAATACGCGTTTGCGCGCGATAAATCTTCGGCTGCGGGTTTTGTTGGTTCAGACGCTGAGTGATGCGCTGCTGTCGCGAAACGGCGCGTTTTAGCTGGCCGTCGAACGCCGTGCTGATGCGCTGACGCAGGCGATCCAGCACGCTTTGCTGACGCGCCAGACGCAGCTGCGGATGCTGCTGTTGCAGACGGTGATGCAGCTGGGTAAAGCGCCGGGTGCGGCTGGCGAGGAAGTAATCCATCGCCATTTCCAGCCGCTGCTGGCCATTCTGCAGCTGGCGCAACAGCTCCTGCTGATTACGGCTGACGACTTCGGCGGCGGCGGATGGCGTCGGCGCGCGTAAATCGGCGACAAAATCGGCAATAGTGACATCGGTTTCATGACCGACGGCGCTGACTACCGGGATCTGGCTGGCAAAGATGGCCCGCGCTACCCGCTCGTCGTTAAAGCT
>JAFACP010000047.1 GCA_023425455.1 Pseudomonadota bacterium
GTCCGGGTGAGCCGTTATTCACGCCGGGTGTGATGCCGGAAGCCGAACCTGTCCGTCAGCAGCCAGCCCCTGCGCCGCAAACTTACGCGCAGCCGCCGCAGCCCGCTCCGCAGGCTTATGCGCCACAGGCACCGCAGCAGCAACAGCCGCCGCAGTTCCAGCAGCCTCCGGCACAGCCGCAGGAGAGCCTCATTCACCCGCTGCTGATGCGCAACGGCGACAGCCGTCCGCTGCAACGTCCAAGTACGCCGCTGCCGTCGCTGGATCTGTTAACGCCGCCTCCGGTGGAAGTTGAGCCGGTCGACACCTTTGCTCTGGAGCAGATGGCTCGTCTGGTGGAAGCGCGTCTGGCCGATTTCCGCATCAAGGCGGATGTGGTGAACTACTCACCAGGCCCTGTTATCACCCGCTTCGAGCTAAACCTGGCGCCGGGCGTAAAAGCGGCCCGTATCTCTAACCTGTCACGCGATCTGGCACGCTCTTTATCTACCGTCGCGGTGCGTGTGGTGGAAGTGATCCCGGGCAAGCCGTATGTTGGCCTTGAGCTGCCGAACAAGAAACGTCAGACCGTCTACCTGCGGGAAGTGCTGGATAACGCTAAGTTCCGCGAAAACCCGTCGCCGCTGACGGTGGTCCTGGGTAAAGACATCGCCGGTGAGCCGGTGGTGGCCGATCTGGCAAAAATGCCGCACCTGCTTGTGGCGGGGACTACCGGTTCCGGTAAATCGGTGGGCGTCAACGCCATGATCCTGAGCATGCTCTATAAAGCGCAGCCGGAAGATGTGCGTTTCATCATGATCGACCCGAAAATGCTGGAACTCTCGGTTTACGAAGGTATCCCGCATCTGCTGACCGAAGTGGTGACCGACATGAAGGACGCCGCCAACGCCCTGCGCTGGAGCGTCAATGAGATGGAGCGTCGCTATAAGCTGATGTCGGCACTGGGAGTGCGTAATCTGGCCGGCTACAACGAAAAAATTGCCGAGGCGGCGCGCATGGGGCGCCCAATTCCGGATCCGTACTGGAAGCCGGGGGACAGCATGGATACGCAGCATCCGGTGCTGGAGAAACTGCCTTATATCGTTGTGTTGGTTGATGAGTTCGCCGACCTGATGATGACCGTCGGTAAGAAAGTCGAAGAGCTTATCGCCCGTCTGGCGCAGAAAGCGCGTGCGGCCGGTATCCATCTGGTACTGGCGACGCAGCGTCCGTCAGTAGATGTGATCACCGGGCTTATCAAAGCGAACATCCCGACCCGTATTGCCTTTACCGTGTCGAGTAAAATTGACTCACGTACCATCCTCGATCAGGGCGGTGCGGAGTCGCTGCTGGGGATGGGCGATATGCTCTACTCCGGCCCGAACTCTACTTCACCTGTGCGTGTTCACGGTGCGTTCGTTCGCGATCAGGAAGTTCACGCGGTGGTTCAGGACTGGAAAGCGCGTGGACGTCCGCAATATATTGATGGCATCACCTCTGACAGCGAAAGCGAAGGCGGCGGCGGTGGCTTCGACGGCGGCGAGGAGCTCGATCCGTTATTCGACCAGGCGGTTAATTTCGTGACGGAAAAGCGTAAAGCCTCTATTTCCGGAGTACAGCGTCAGTTCCGTATCGGTTACAACCGCGCCGCGCGCATCATCGAGCAGATGGAAGCCCAGGGGATTGTCAGCGAACAGGGGCATAACGGCAACCGCGAGGTGCTGGCACCCCCGCCGTTTGAATAACCCTTCAGCGATTGCAAAGAAGGGTAAAGCAGCTGAAATTAAGCATTTTCTTCTGTCGCCTGCCTGCGGGCAGGTTCACAATACAGGGCAGAACCCCCAGCCGGGATGACGTATTTTAAGGAATAACGATGAAAAAAATCGCAATCACCTGTGCATTACTCACCAGTTTTGTCGCCAGCAGCGTCTGGGCTGATGCCGCCAGCGATCTGAAAAGCCGACTGGATAAAGTGAGCAGCTTCCACGCCAGTTTCACCCAGAAAGTGACGGACGGCAGTGGAAATGCCGTGCAGGAAGGTCAGGGCGATCTGTGGGTAAAACGTCCTAATCTGTTTAACTGGCACATGACCCAGCCTGACGAAAGTATTCTGGTTTCCGACGGCAAAACGCTGTGGTTCTTCAACCCGTTTGTCGAACAGGCCACGGCGACCTGGCTGAAAGATGCTACCAGCAACACACCGTTTATACTGATTGCCCGTAACCAGTCCAGCGACTGGCGGCAGTACAACATCAAACAAAATGGCGATGAATTTGTCCTGACGCCAAAAGGCGGTAACGGTAACCTGAAGCAGTTCACCATCAATGTGAGCAGCAACGGCACCATCAATCAGTTTGGTGCTGTTGAGCAGGATGATCAGCGGAGTAGCTATCAGCTCAAATCCCAGCAGAACGGCGCTGTCGATGCATCGAAATTTACCTTTACCCCGCCGCAGGGCGTAACGGTGGACGATCAACGTAAGTAAGAGGCCTGAGTGAGCAACCTGTCGCTCGATTTTTCTGATAATGCGTTTCAACCTCTGGCCGCGCGCATGCGGCCAGAAAATTTAGCGCAGTACATTGGTCAGCAGCATCTGCTGGCTGCGGGAAAACCGTTGCCGCGCGCTATTGAAGCCGGGCATTTGCACTCGATGATCCTCTGGGGGCCGCCGGGTACCGGTAAAACCACGCTGGCGGAAGTGATTGCCCGCTATGCGAACGCGGATGTTGAGCGCATCTCTGCCGTGACCTCAGGGGTAAAAGAGATCCGTGAGGCTATTGAACGTGCCCGACAGAATCGCAACGCAGGGCGTCGAACCATCCTTTTTGTCGACGAAGTTCATCGCTTTAACAAAAGCCAGCAGGACGCCTTTCTACCGCATATCGAAGATGGCACCATCTTTTTTATCGGAGCGACTACCGAAAACCCCTCCTTCGAACTCAACTCGGCGCTGCTTTCCCGCGCACGTGTTTACCTGCTTAAATCACTGACCGCTGAGGATATCGAGAAGGTACTCACTCAGGCGATGGACGATAAGGCGCGTGGCTATGGCGGGCAGGATATCGTGCTGCCTGACGAGACGTGTCGGGCGATTGCGGAGCTGGTAAATGGCGATGCGC
>JAFACP010000075.1 GCA_023425455.1 Pseudomonadota bacterium
GCGATGTGCAGCGCAGGGTCCTCCAGCTCACCACTCAGACGGGCCTGCGCCGCGTCCAGTTTGTCCGCGGCATCACCGGCGTAGGCCCGGCTGTAGATATCGCCTTCCAGCATCTGCAGGCCAAGCCACAGGCGCTGTTTGGCCGGCATGGCGTTGTCCATCGCCTGCGCCAGCTCCCCGGCCTCGCGCAGCAGCGGTTGCGCGTAATGCACCAGTTCAACGTCGCGGTTACCGGCGTGACGGTCAATGGCCAGTTTCAGGGCATCAATGCCGCGCGCGCGGGTGGAGACCAGCGGTACCACCGGGCACCCCAGACGGGCGGAGAGTGCATCAACGTCAATACGCAGTTTCTGCTTCTCTGCGATGTCGAGCATATTGAGCGCCACGATACAGGGGATCCCAAGCTCCAGAAGCTGAAGCGTCAGATAGAGGTTGCGTTCGAGGTTGGAGGCATCGACAACGTTAATTAACACATCCGCGTCGCCGCTGAGAATATAGTGACAGGCGATCTGTTCATCGAGTGACGTTTGCGACGAAATGGTGGTTAATGAATAGGTGCCTGGCAGGTCAACCAGCGTAACCTGATGATCTGTCGTTGAAAACAGACCCTCTTTGCGTTCAACCGTGACGCCGGCCCAGTTGCCCACGCGCTGGCGCGCGCCGGTTAACTGATTAAATAGCGTGGTCTTGCCGGAATTCGGATTGCCAATTAAGCCAATAGTTAATTTTTTCATTGTTTTAGACTCACTGAAACCGCTGGCGTGTTATTGAGATAAGGCTTCGACTTCTATTAGCGCGAGGTCTTTTTTACGCAGAACCAGATTTACACGTCGGGTCTCGATATGAACGGGATCGCCCAGCGGCGCAACGCGCACGACCTGGAAGGATGAGCCAGGTAACATGCCCAGCGACAGCAGCTTTTGCCGATAAGCGGGGCTAATTTCACGGGTGAAACCGATAATTTTCCATGCACTGTCAGGAATAAATTGCATAGTGCCTACTTACGCGAGAGGTTAAATAATCTACCCTCTGATGATAATGAGAATAGTTTTTATCATCAATATTAAAACTGTGACGGAATGTTGTTTAGGCGATTAATTTACGGGCTGTTTGACCTTGCTCAATATTTGCTGAGGCAGGCAGAAAAGACGTGTCGCTTTATTTGTTAACGGCGTGATAAATAGCGGTATAAATATGGATATGCAATCGGTTTCATATTTTCATAATTACTGCGTGGGTAGCGGCTGCATTATTTGGCGGGCAGAACGGGGACGAACGGTTAACTGAGGCAGGCGTTTGCCCGACGCGCGTCACGCTGTCGGGCAAACGGAGGCGGGATTAGTGTTTTTTACCCATCGCGGCGGCCAGCGCATCCATCATCGCGCTGTTGCCCGCAGGCTGCGCGTCGCGTCCGCGCGGTTTCGCTGCTTTCGCGGCAGGGCGCTGCTGTTCGCGGCCACCGCCGTTGCCGCCACGGCGTGCATTGGTCTCGCCCGGCTGCTCGTCCAGACGCATGGTGAGGGCGATACGTTTACGCTGCAGGTCCACTTCCAGCACTTTCACCTTCACGATGTCGCCCGCTTTGACCACGGTGTGCGGGTCTTCAACGAACTTATCGGCGAGAGACGAGATATGCACCAGGCCATCCTGATGCACGCCGATATCGACGAATGCGCCAAAGTTGGTGACGTTGGTGACAGCCCCTTCCAGCACCATGCCCGGCAGCAGATCGTTCATGGTCTCTACGCCGTCAGCGAAGGTGGCGGTTTTGAACTCAGGACGCGGATCGCGGCCCGGTTTTTCCAGCTCTTTGATGATGTCGGTGACGGTTGGCACGCCGAACTGCTCGTCGGTGAAATCCACCGCCTTCAGGTTACGCAGCGCGCTGTTGTCGCCCATCAGGTCTTTCAGCGCCTGTCGGGTCGCCGCCAGGATGCGCTCCACAACCGGGTAGGCTTCCGGGTGAACGGTTGAGGCGTCCAGCGGGTTATCCCCGTGGTTGATACGCAGGAAGCCTGCGCACTGCTCAAACGCTTTTGGTCCCAGGCGGCTCACCTTCAGCAGCTGCTGACGGTTCTGGAACTGACCGTTCTCGTCACGCCAGGCCACGATGTTCTGCGCCATCATACGGGTTAAACCCGCGACGCGGGTCAGCAGGGGCACGGAAGCGGTGTTCAGGTCTACGCCGACGGCGTTGACGCAGTCTTCAACCACCGCATCAAGCTTACGCGCCAGCTGCGTCTGGCTGACGTCATGCTGATACTGACCGACGCCGATGGATTTCGGATCGATCTTGACCAGCTCGGCCAGCGGATCCTGCAGACGACGCGCGATAGAGACCGCCCCGCGCAGGGAGACGTCGAGATCCGGGAACTCCAGTGCCGCCAGCTCAGACGCAGAGTAAACGGATGCGCCCGCTTCGCTGACGATCACCTTCTGCGCCGTCACTTTCGGGAACTGTTTCTGCACGTCGAGGTAGAAACGTTCGGTTTCACGGGAGGCCGTACCGTTACCGATGGCGACCAGCTCAACGTTATATTTTTCACACAGCGCAGCCACCACCACGGCCGCTTTGGCAGCCTGACCGGTGTGCGGATAGATGGTGTCGGTGGCCACCAGCTTGCCGGTACCGTCAACGACGGCCACTTTCACCCCGGTGCGCAGACCCGGATCGAGGCCCATGGTCGCGCGCAGGCCCGCAGGGGCCGCCATCAGCAGATCGTGCAGGTTACGGGCGAAGACGTTAATGGCTTCATCTTCAGCGCGCTCACGCACGGTGCCCATCAGTTCGGTTTCGAGGTGCATCAGCACCTTGATGCGCCACGTCCAGCTCACCACCCCTCTGCGCCAGCTGTCCGCCGGGGCGTTATTCAGGCGCAGGCCGAGGTGGTCGATGATGATCTGTTCGCAGTGGCTCTCTTTTGGCGGTTCGTCAAACTGCGGATCGGCGTTTAACGCCAGCTGCAATACCCCTTCGTTACGGCCGCGGAACATTGCCAGGGCGCGGTGAGACGGGGCGGTGGCGATCGGTTCGTGATGATCGAAATAGTCGCGGAATTTCGCGCCCTCTTCCTCTTTCCCGGCCACCACGGTGGAGACGATGTGGGCGTTCTTCCACAGGTAATCACGCACCTTCGCGAGCAGGGCGGCGTCTTCGGCAAAGCGCTCCATCAGAATGTAGCGTGCGCCGTCGAGGGCGGCTTTGGTATCCGCCACACCGCTATCGGCATCGATAAATTTGGCCGCTTCGGTTTCCGGATCGTGGGACGGTTCGTTCCACAGCAGGTCGGCCAGCGGCTCCAGACCTGCTTCAATCGCAATCTGCCCGCGGGTGCGACGTTTTGGTTTATACGGCAGGTAGAGGTCTTCGAGTTCCGTTTTACTCAGGGTGCCGTTAATGGCTTTTTCCAGATCGCTGGTCAGCTTGCCCTGTTCGCCGATGGATTTAAGGATCGCCTGACGCCGGTCTTCCAGCTCGCGCAGATAGCCCAGACGGGTCTCCAGGTTACGCAACTGCGTGTCATCCAGACCGCCGGTGACTTCCTTACGATAACGTGCAATAAACGGCACGGTGTTCCCTTCATCAAGCAGGCGAACGGCAGCTTCTACCTGTTCGGCTCTGGCCTGAAGTTCACCCGCAATAATGCGGCAGAGCGACTCTTTCATCATGGCTTTATCATCTTGTGGGTCAAAAATCAGGGGATAGTTATACGGGCTGACACGGCAAAATGCCAGCCGTGGAGGGCGCTCTCGGACTATTTTACGTACCCGATTTCATTCACGTACCAGCTGGCTTCTCCGGCGGGCGTCTGCACGATGGCTAAATCGCCCACCTCTTTTTTCAGCAGGGCGCGGGCCATCGGTGAGTCGATAGAGATGTAATCCTTACGACCAAAAATTTCATCGTAGCCGACGATGCGAAACCGCAGGGTATCGCCGTCGTCATTTTCGATCCCGACCCACGCGCCGAAGAACACCTTGCCCTCCTGCTGCGGCGAGTAATCGACGATTTTGAGGTTTTCGAGGCATTTGGTCAGATAGCGAACCCGGCGGTCGATTTCACGCAGGCGTTTTTTGTTGTACTGGTAATCGGCGTTTTCACTGCGGTCACCGAGGCTTGCCGCCCAGGTGACTTTTTTGGTCACTTCCGGGCGCTCTTCCCGCCACAGGTAATCCAGCTCTTTTTTGAGTTTCTCGTACCCTTCGCGGGTGATGAGGGGCGTTTTCATGGTATGACCTTCAGACTCGACATCATGGCAGACGGTGCGAACATTACGTATCAAAAGGGTAAACAGACAGCCTTCATCATGATTTATGTGATGAAATGTGCATATAAGCTGCTGTTAAATATGCTTTGTAACAATTTCGACTAGAATTTATACCAGAATTAGCTGGTCGAACACGCGCACTTTTTTAGAATACGCTGTTATTAGACTATCCGAACCTTTGGGAGTACACACAATGCAAGAGAACTACAAAATTCTGGTCGTGGATGACGACATGCGCCTGCGTGCGCTGCTTGAACGTTATCTGACCGAGCAGGGCTTCCAGGTTCGCAGCGTGGCGAACGCTGAACAGATGGACAGGCTGCTGACGCGCGAGTCCTTCCATCTGATGGTGCTTGACCTGATGCTGCCAGGGGAAGACGGGCTTTCTATCTGCCGTCGCCTGCGTAGCCAGAGTAACCCGATGCCAATCATTATGGTGACGGCGAAAGGGGAAGAGGTTGACCGTATCGTGGGCCTTGAAATTGGCGCTGACGATTACATTCCCAAACCGTTCAACCCGCGTGAGCTGCTGGCCCGTATTCGCGCCGTACTGCGCCGCCAGGCGAACGAACTGCCGGGTGCGCCATCACAGGAAGAGGCGGTGATTGCCTTTGGCAAGTTTAAGCTCAACCTCGGCACCCGCGAGATGTTCCGTGAAGATGAGCCGATGCCGCTCACCAGCGGTGAGTTTGCGGTGCTGAAGGCGCTGGTCAGCCACCCGCGTGAGCCGCTCTCCCGCGATAAGCTGATGAACCTGGCGCGCGGCCGCGAATACTCCGCAATGGAGCGCTCGATCGACGTGCAGATCTCCCGCCTGCGCCGCATGGTGGAAGAGGATCCGGCACACCCTCGTTATATTCAGACCGTATGGGGTCTGGGCTACGTGTTCGTCCCGGACGGCTCTAAAGCATGAGGCGAATGCGCTTCTCGCCGCGAAGCTCGTTTGCCCGCACCCTGTTACTGATCGTCACCCTGCTGTTCGTCAGCCTGGTGACGACCTATCTTGTGGTGCTGAACTTTGCGATCCTGCCAAGCCTCCAGCAGTTCAATAAGGTACTGGCGTACGAAGTCCGTATGCTGATGACCGATAAACTGCAGCTGGAGGACGGCACACAGCTGGTGGTGCCGCCGGCGTTTCGTCGCGAAATTTACCGTGAACTGGGGATCTCGCTCTACTCGAATGAGGCGGCGGAGGACGCGGGTCTGCGCTGGGCCCAGCACTATGAATTCCTGAGCCAGCAGATGGCGCAGCAGCTTGGCGGCCCAACGGAAGTTCGCGTTGAGGTCAACAAAAGCTCGCCGGTGGTCTGGCTGAAAACCTGGCTCTCGCCCAATATCTGGGTGCGTGTACCGCTGACCGAAATCCATCAGGGCGACTTCTCTCCGCTGTTCCGCTATACCCTTGCCATCATGCTGATGGCGATAGGGGGCGCGTGGCTGTTCATCCGCATACAGAACCGACCGCTGGTCGACCTGGAGCATGCCGCGCTGCAGGTCGGCAGGGGCATCATTCCGCCACCGCTGCGCGAGTATGGCGCCTCAGAAGTGCGCTCCGTGACCCGTGCGTTTAACCATATGGCTGCGGGGGTGAAACAGCTGGCGGATGACCGTACGTTACTGATGGCCGGCGTCAGCCACGATCTGCGCACCCCGCTGACGCGTATTCGTCTGGCGACAGAGATGATGGGGGAAGAGGATGGGTATCTCGCGGAGTCAATCAACAAGGATATTGAAGAGTGTAACGCCATCATCGAGCAGTTTATCGACTACCTGCGCACCGGCCAGGAGATGCCGATGGAGATGGCCGACCTGAACGCCGTGCTGGGCGAAGTGGTGGCGGCGGAAAGCGGCTACGAGCGTGAAATCGAGACCGCGCTTCAGCCGGGCGATATTCTGGTGCGCATGCATCCGCTGTCGATCAAACGGGCAGTGGCCAATATGGTGGTCAACGCCGCCCGCTATGGCAACGGCTGGATCAAGGTCAGCAGCGGCTCTGAGCTGAACCGCGCCTGGTTCCAGGTGGAAGATGACGGTCCGGGGATCAAACCTGAACAGCGTAAACATCTGTTCCAGCCGTTTGTCCGCGGCGACAGCGCGCGCAGTACCAGCGGGACGGGGTTAGGCCTGGCGATCGTGCAACGTATTATCGATAACCATAACGGGCTGCTGGAGATTGGCACCAGCGAACGGGGTGGCCTGAGCATTCGCGCATGGCTGCCGGTGCCCGTAACGCGTGGGCAGGTGAAAGAGAGTTAAAAAAATCGGGTGGCACAGGCCACCCGATTTATTTTTGCGGGCCGGGTAAGATCCGGCCATCCGCCATGTCGCTTACAGCTTTGGTCCCGCGCTCACCAGCGCTTCGCCTGCCGGGGTATCGGTGTACTTCTCGAAGTTCTCGATAAACAGCGTCGCCAGGGTTTGCGCTTTTTCACGCCACTGTTCCGGGGAGCTGTAGGTGTTGCGTGGGTCAAGGATACGGGTATCCACACCCGGCAGCTCCGTAGGGATCGCCAGATCAAACATCGGCAGGGTAAAGGTTTCGGCGTTATCCAGAGAACCATCCAGAATGGCATCGATAATGGCGCGGGTATCTTTGATGGAGATCCGTTTGCCGGTGCCGTTCCAGCCGGTGTTGACAAGATAGGCCTGCGCGCCTGCGCTCTGCATCCGTTTAACCAGCACTTCGGCGTACTGGGTTGGATGCAGCGACAGGAATGCGGCACCGAAACAGGCGGAG
>JAFACP010000088.1 GCA_023425455.1 Pseudomonadota bacterium
GCGTCACAGCGCGGACGTCAAAAAACGCACGCTGGAAAAAGTGGCGGAGATCGAACGCCACATTGCCGGGCTGCAGGCGATGCGCGAGCAGCTGCTGGCGCTGGCGGGCTCCTGCCCGGGAGATGACGGCGCCGACTGCCCGATTATCGATAATTTATCCGGCTGCTGTCAGCGCAAAACCGACGTCTGACGGGCTTTCACCCGCAGGGTGATCCCCTCGACGGCAATGACCTCAACCTGCGTGCCGGCGTTGAGGTCCTCATCTGCCACCACGGGCCACGAACTGTCGCCCACCCGCATGTGTCCGCGACCGTTGAGCAGCGCGGTTTCCAGCGTAAAACGCTGGCCCACGATCTGCTGTCCGCGCTGATTGAGGTGCGCGTCTGCCGGTTTTTGCGTGCGGACCTGGCGGTTGAGCCAGCGCCACCACAGCCATGCCGCCAGCAGCGTGAGCAGCGCAAACAGAGCACCCTGCCACGCCCAGCCGAAGGGCAACAGCCAGATCACCAGCCCGGTGATCACCGCCGCCACGCCGCTCCAGAGCAGGTAACCATTTCCACCCAGCATCTCGGCTGCCAGTAGTAATCCCCCCAGGCTCAGCCAGAACGCGTGGGGATGTGCAATGATCAGCTCAATCATTTTTTGCGCTCGTTTCCGCTGTCTTTAATGAGTTCTGCGATCCCGGCGACTGAACCCATCAGGCTGGTGGCCTCCAGCGGCATCATCACCACTTTACTGTTGCCGGAGGAGCCAATCTCTTTCAGCGCGTCGGTATATCTTTGCGCAACGAAATAGTTCACCGCCTGGATATCCCCGGCGGCAATCGCCTCGGAGACCATTTTGGTGGCCCGCGCCTCAGCTTCCGCAGAACGTTCACGCGCCTCGGCCTGCAGGAAGGCCGACTGACGATCCCCTTCGGCCTTCAGGATCTGCGACTGCTTCTCCCCTTCCGCTTTCAGGATCTCCGCCTGACGCACCCCTTCCGCTTCCAGAATATAGGCGCGTTTGGTGCGCTCGGCTTTCATCTGCGCGTTCATTGAGGCAATAAGCTCTGCCGGCGGACGAACGTCGCGGATCTCAATGCGGGTCACCTTAATCCCCCACGGATTGGTGGCTTCATCGACGATATGCAGCAGGCGGGTATTGATGCTGTCTCGCTGGGAGAGCATCTCATCCAGCTCCATCGAGCCCAGCACGGTACGGATGTTGGTCATGGTCAGATTGACAATCGCCAGTTCAAGATTGCTCACCTCGTACGCCGCTTTCGGGGCGTCAATGACCTGAATAAAGCAGACCGCATCAATGGTGACGTTGGCGTTGTCTTTGGAGATCACCTCCTGGGAGGGGATGTCCAGAACCTGTTCCATCATATTGATCTTGCGGCCGATTCGGTCCATGAACGGCACAATCAGGCTCAGACCCGGCTGCAGGGTATTGGTGTAGCGACCGAAGCGTTCGACGGTCCACTGAAAGCCCTGCGGGACAATTTTGACTCCGGCACCGACGATGACCAGAGCAACGAAAATAAGGACAGGTACGACGATAAGCATAAAAACCTCCTGTTTTGCATGCCACGTGGAGAAGAATAAATGTGTGTTTGTTGAACATAAGTATAAGGGGAAACTCGCACCGTGATAACTCACGCGGTTACACTACTGCCATATTTAAGGAGAAAAACAGGACACAGCATGAAGGACAATACCGCGATACTGGAAATTAAGGACGTTGGCTACCGGATTGGGGAAACGACGATCCTGAAAGAGGTCAATTTCCCCCTTTTCCCCGGAGAGTTCAGATTAATTACCGGCCCTTCGGGCTGCGGCAAAAGCACATTGCTGAAAATTATCGCGTCACTGCTAAGCCCGACGGCGGGACAAGTCCTGTTCGACGGAAAGGATATCGCCACTCTGGTGCCTGAGCACTACCGTCAGCAGGTCTCTTATTCGGTGCAAACCCCGTCTCTGTTTGGCGATACGGTCTATGACAACCTGATTTTCCCGTGGCAAATCCGCAATAAAAGCCCGGAGCCGGAAAAATTAATCGCCGATCTGGCCCGTTTTGGCCTGGCGCAGGAGATGCTGACCCAGCCGATTGCCGAACTCTCCGGTGGCGAAAAACAGCGCGTGTCCTTGATTCGCAATCTGCAATTTTTACCGCAGGTGCTGCTGCTGGACGAAATTACCAGCGCGCTTGACGAGCGCAATAAACGTAACGTGAACGACATTATTCATCGCTATGCGAAAGAGCAGGGGGGGGCGGTGCTGTGGGTGACGCATGATGCGAACGAAATTCGTCACGCCGATGATGTCATTACGCTTCAGCCGCAGGGCGGGAAAATGCAGGAGGCACACCGTGGGTGAGCATAACATTACCAACACCTCGCTGGCGCTCTCTCTGGTGCTGGTGCTGGTGGCCATTATCGTCAGCTACCGGGAGAAGCTGGGGCTGGAGAAAGACATTCTGTGGGGGATCTGCCGCGCGGTGATCCAGCTGGTTATCGTCGGCTTTGTGCTGAAGTACATCTTCAACGTTAACCACGCGGTGCTGACCTTACTGATGGTGCTGTTTATCTGTTTTAACGCCGCCTGGAACGCGCAAAAGCGCAGCAAGTATATCGACCGTGCGTTCGTCTCTTCGTTTATCGCCATCGTCACCGGCACCGCGTTAACTCTGGCGGTGCTGGTTCTGTCGGGGTCGGTTGAGTTTACCCCGATGCAGGTGATCCCCATTTCCGGGATGATTGCCGGTAACGCGATGATTGCGGTGGGGCTGTGTTACAACAATCTTGGGCAGCGGTTTAGCAGTGAACAGCAGCAGATCCAGGAGAAGCTGAGCCTCGGCGCCACGCCGAAAATCGCCTCCGCGCGGCTGATCCGCGACAGCATTCGCGCGTCGCTGATCCCGACGGTGGACTCCGCAAAAACGGTCGGTCTGGTGAGCCTGCCGGGGATGATGTCCGGGCTGATTTTCGCCGGCATCGATCCGGTAAAAGCGATTAAGTATCAGATAATGGTGACGTTTATGCTTCTGTCGACCGCGAGTCTGTCGACCATCATTGCCTGCTACTTAACCTACAGGAAGTTTTACAACGCGCGGCATCAGCTGGTGGTGACGCAGCTGAAAAAGAGAGACTGACCGCGCGGAGCAGGCCCGGTTAGCGTTGCGCAACCGGGCATTTCACATCAGTACAGCAGCGCATACAGCTGACGGCGGTATTTCGAGGCCAGCGCGTCGCCCGTGCCGAGCGCGGCCAGGATCTCCTGGAACATTTTGCGCGCCTGACCGTCGCCGGCAGCCAGATCCTTCTGCAGATGGCCGAACAGCAGCGCCAGCGCCTCTTCGTTACGTCCCACCTGGTGTAGCTGCAGCGCCAGCTTGCTGGCAAGCAGCGCGTCGTCAGGCTGCCCGGCTACCTGTTGCTGCAGCTGCTGGATCTCCGGCGTATCCGCCGCCTGTTTCAGCAGCTCGATCTGGGCAACAAGCCCCTGATAGCGGGTGTCCTGATCCTGCAGCGGCACGGTTTTCAGGACCGCTTCCGCCTCTTCTGAACGGTGCAGGGCAATCTGCGTTTCCGCCAGCAGCAGGCCAATCTGGCTCTCCTGGTTCGACAGTTGCCAGGCCTCCTTCAGCAGCGGCAGCGCGTCGTCATATTTGCCTTCCTGCATCAGGGCCATCGCCTGCTGCGCTTTGAGCTCCTCTTCACGCGGCAGCACCTTATCCAGCAGAGCGCGGATCGCCTCTTCAGGCTGCGGCCCCTGGAACCCATCGACCGGCTGACCGTTCTGGAACAGATACACCGTTGGGATCGCGCGCAGACCAAACTGGGAGGCCACCATCTGCTCAGCGTCGCAATCCAGTTTGGCGAGAATAAACTGACCGTTGTACTGGGCGGCAAGGCTTTCCAGGATTGGGGTCAGCTGCAGGCAGTGCTGGCTGCGTTCAGACCAGAAGTAGAACAGCACCGGTTTGGTCATCGACTGCTCGATGGTCTGATGCAGGTTTGCTTCAGTAATGTTTACGATATTCTGTACGGACATACGGCCTTCTCTGTTTATCAGTTTGTTCTTTACATGGGGGGAAGCGTGGTGGCTTCAACTCAACCCTGCAAAATTTTGTCCATCACCCGACCAGGCAGCAGGCGTTTTAGCAGGCTGACCGCGTGCGTCACCAGCGTCACCGGGTAGCGCATTCGCGGGCGATCGCTCTCAAAAGCATGGCGCACTTTGGCGACGACAGCCTCCGGCCCCAGGGTAAAACGTGCGGCGATCCCCGGATTTTCGACCGGCTTGTCTGAGCGGGTCTGATTGACGTTTTCGCTAAAGCGGGTGCGAATGGGGCCGGGCTCAATCAGGCTGACCTTAATACCGCTGTGGCGTAACTCCATACGCAGGGCGTCAGACCAGGCTTCCAGCGCATATTTGCTGGCGGCATAAGCGCCGCGACCCGGTGTGGAGATGAGCCCCATTACCGAGGAGGTCATGACAATGCGCCCTTCGCCGTGCGGCAGCATGGCGGGCAGCAGGCGCAGGGTGAGCTGATG
>JAFACP010000121.1 GCA_023425455.1 Pseudomonadota bacterium
CAATACGTTCGCACAGGGCGCTGCCAGGCAGCGGTTCGCTAAACAGACGGTGCAATGCGGCGAGGTTTTCATCCACCAGGGCCCTGCTGGCCTTGCATTCAGGCGCGTACAATTTGCCCTGCGAGCAGAGCCAGACATTTGACGCACCGCGCTCGCACTGTAGCATATGCACCAGTCGACTGATGCCGTTCACCAGTGCGCCCAGCTGCGCCAGTCTGCCGAGCTGTTCCTCGCGCAACATTCTCGCACGCTGGAACCATTCGGTTGCGCCAGGGGAACTGCCAGCCACTATCGTCATCGTTTCTCTCCCCGATACGTATTCTTCGGTACGAGAAGCAATATTCGTGCCTTTTCAAAGAACAGGAGTCAACATGCAGAAGATTGTGATCGTCGCCAACGGTGCGGCCTACGGCAGTGAATCCCTTTTTAACAGCCTGCGCCTGGCAATCGCGCTGCGCGATAAGGAGAGTGAGCTGGAGCTGCGCCTCTTTTTGATGTCCGATGCCGTCACGGCCGGGCTGAAGGGGCAGAAACCCGCAGAGGGCTACAACATTCAACAAATGCTGGAGATCCTGACCGCGCAAAACGTTCCGGTCAAACTGTGCAAAACCTGTACCGACGGGCGCGGCATTACCGGGCTGCCGCTGATTGATGGCGTGGAAATTGGTACGCTGGTGGAGCTGGCTGAATGGACGCTTTCCGCCGATAAAGTATTAACTTTTTAATAATAACCCGCTAAAAATATTATTTTCTTATGGACGCGGTTTCAGCATCAAGTTTGCCTGCCCAATTGCCGATAGGGATGAAAACAACACAGCAGGTATTTCACTTATGTTCAGATCCATTCGGGCACGCATCATTGCGGCGACCACAGGTTGTCTGGTCGTCGCCCTTCTCCTTAATACCGTCATCAATTTTCAGGTCACGCGCACAGATAACCAGCAGTCGCAACGCGATATTCTGACCAGTACCAGCGCCAGCCATAACATGGCTATCGCCGACTGGGTCAATAGCAAAATGGCAGTCATCGCCTCGGCGCAAAGCGTGGCGCTGAGCGACGATCCAGTGCCGGTTTTCAAACAGCTCGCACAGGCTGGCGGCTTCACTAACGTCTATGTCGGCTACGCCAGCAAAACGGCGAAATTCTCCGATCCGGCGGGGGTGCCTGCTGATTACGACCCAACGGTGCGTCCGTGGTACCAGCAGGTCGTCAGCGCCGATGCGCCCGTGGTTACCGCCCCTTACGTTGATGCCGGAACGGGCAAACTGGTGGTGACGTTCGCCGTGCCGGTGAAAGAGAACGGTACGCTCCGCGCGGTCGTCGCCGGCGATGTGGCGATGGACAGCGTGGTGGCCAACATCCGCGGCATCCACCCGACTCCGGCGAGCAGCGGGCTGCTGGTTGACAGCGATGGCACCGTCATTGCGGCGAATGACCCTGCCCTGACGCTCAGGCCGTTTGCGCAAGTCATCAAAGGCACCGACTTTGCTGCACTGAAAACCGGCGCAACGGTCGGGGGCACATTTGACGGGGCGGATAAAACCCTGGTCGCCACCGCCGTGCCGGGCACCCACTGGCTGTTAATCATTGCCCTCGATAACAGCGATGCCAGCTCCGGGATGCGTTCGCTGCTGAAAGCCTCGGCGCTGTCGCTGGTGATCCTCGCCTTATTGAGCGGCGCGATTGTCCACTTCCTGATCGCCCGTCTGCTTAAACGCCTGTCGGATATCCGCGACGCGATGCACAACATCGCCAACGGCACCAACGATCTCTCCCAGCGTCTGCCCGATAACGGCGACGACGAAGTGGCGCAGATTGCCCAGGCCTTTAATGCCTTCAGCGATAAGCTATCGGTGGTCATGGTGCAGCTGCGCGATGCCAGCGCCTCAGTGAAAAATGCCGCCCAGGAGATTGCGGCAGGTAACCAGGATCTCTCCGGGCGAACCGAGCAAGCGGCCTCCAGCCTGCGCGAAACCGCCAGCGCGGTCGAGGAGATCACCGCCTCGGTCACCCAGTCAAATGAGTCAGCCGCGGAAGCAAACGATCAGGCGAGCAAAGCCTCTGCCGCCGCCTCACGCGGTGGTGATGTGGTCTCTCAGGCCATCAGCACCATGCAGTCCATCGAGGTGGCCTCGGCGAAAATTGGCGATATCACCAGCGTGATCGACGGTATTGCCTTCCAGACCAATATTCTGGCGCTGAACGCCTCGGTCGAAGCGGCGCGGGCCGGTGAACAGGGACGTGGTTTCGCCGTAGTAGCGGGTGAAGTCCGTAACCTCGCCAGCCGCAGCGCCCAGGCGGCCAGGGAGATCAAAACCCTGATTGACTCCACCACCGACAGCGTCGCGACCGGCTCTCGCTACGTGCATCTGGCGGGAGAGAGCATGGATGAGATCCGCGCCAGCATTGGCAGCGTCTCAGGGATCATGCGCGAAATGTCGATCGCCACCAGCGAGCAGATGAAAGGCATTCACGAGATCAACCACGCGGTCACCCATCTGGACCGCATGGTGCAGCAGAACGCTGAACTGGTGGTGCAGTCCGCAGCAGCAGCCAGCGCACTGCAGAGCCAGGCCGGGGAGCTGGCCGAAACGGCCGGTCATTTCCGCATTTAATTTTCCGCTGGCGCCGGTTTACACGATGAAACTCGCGCCAGCTGAATGCTTTCAGGAATTTTGTCATTTTTGTTTAATCGTTATGCCATTTTTTGATCAAGGTCAGCATCGCCCCGCCTGCCGTTTGGTGTTATGCCATGAGTAAATTGTGAACAGCATCACGCTCAATGAGGGCACCGGAGAGCGTTTTTAAGACGATGGGGTAAAAAATGGCACTGGTAAAAACAAGTTTGAAACTGTTTGGCGGGGATACAGTGGTGGTGCGTTGCTCAGAACGCTGCCATATTCATCTGATGAGCGCGAAAGCGCAGAAGCAGTCACAGGCGGATATTCTGAGCGTGCAGGATGATAAGGCCTGGCTGACGGTGCCCTACACCGGCACCTGGGATGTGCTGATTGACAGCCACAGCCAGTCTCTGGAGCACTCGGTCAGCTACGTCGCCGCGTAAACCGTTACGCCCGGTTCGCCGTCTGGCGGCCGGGCCTCTTCTCAGGCAAAACCCGGTCGTAGCGGGTTATTCAGCGTATTCCCGTCCAGCAGTGCTTTGACCTTCGTCACCAGTTCATTGAGACACTCATCCTGCATCCCGAGGCGTGAAAGCTCCTGCTCGAGTGAAAACAGGTACTGGGCGTTGGTGCCAAGCGGCCCGCTGGCCGTCGCAATCAGCGGAGCAATCACCTGGGTGCGGGTATCCGATTCGTACAGCGGATGACGCGGATCCATAATAAACACCAGCGCGTTGACGGTGCGGCAATCGTCAAGCTCCAGCCTGCACCAGCTCGGCATATAGCAGCCGGTGATCATCTCGCGTTTCCACAGCAGCGTCAGCTCATCGCCAAGCGTCGCATCCGGGAGCCGGTATGCCACCCCGGTGGTGCGCCCGCCCTCTTTCAGTGCAAGCATACGCCCGGGCTGGCAGGCGCTGCCCCGCCCGGCGGTCAGGCGCAGACAAAATGCGCGATGCCAGCCCGGAAGCGTTCCGGTTGCCGATTCGACAAACTCCAGCGCCGGGTTCCACATCAGGGAGCCGTAACCAAAAATCCACACCGGGCCATCATCCGG
>JAFACP010000163.1 GCA_023425455.1 Pseudomonadota bacterium
GTTCGTTGATGATACGTTTTACTTCCAGACCTGCGATACGACCGGCGTCATTGGTTGCCTGACGCTGAGCATCGTTAAAGTATGCAGGAACGCTGATAACCGCTTCAGTTACCGGTTCACCCAGGTAATCTTCAGCCGTTTTCTTCATTTTTTTCAGCACTTCTGCAGAGATCTGCGGAGGTGCGGTTTTGGTGCCTTTCACATCAAGCCATGCATCGCCGTTATCTGCAGCAATGATTTTGTACGGCATGATGGAAACATCACGCTGAACTTCTTCGTCCTGGAAGCGGCGGCCAATCAGGCGTTTAATCGCAAACAGGGTGTTTTGCGGGTTTGTCACTGCCTGACGTTTAGCCGGCTGACCAACCAGAGTTTCACCATCCTGGGTATATGCAATGATAGAAGGCGTGGTGCGATCGCCTTCGGCGTTCTCCAGCACGCGTGCAGTAGTGCCATCCATAATCGCTACACAAGAGTTGGTAGTACCCAGGTCGATACCAATAATTTTACCCATCTAAACGTCTCCACTAAAAATTCAGTCAACATGTGGTTGTGTACCTGTAATAAGGGCAGAAGGTGCTTTTTCAACTGTCCAGATTTGATTTTTTTCAGGTCCACACACTGCGGTTGACTAGAAGATGGGGTCGCAATGGCATCCATCAAGGGGGAAGGATAAAAAATATTTTAATTTCACCCTGATTAGATCATAGACGCCGTCAATTACGCCCATTATGATGCCGCGCCCCGCCAGGGAGAATTGGCGTGGGATTAACCATTTCACCATTTTGATGATGATTTTTTTGAGGACTTATGGGCAACACTAAGTTGGCTAATCCGGCTCCGCTGGGCCTGATGGGTTTTGGCATGACCACCATTCTGCTGAACCTGCACAACATCGGGATGTTCCCGATGGACGGCATTATCCTGGCGATGGGTATTTTTTACGGCGGTATCGCGCAAATCTTCGCGGGGCTGCTGGAATATAAGAAAGGCAACACCTTCGGCTTAACCGCCTTCACCTCTTATGGTTCTTTCTGGCTGACGCTCGTCGCCATTCTGCTGCTGCCTAAAATGGGGCTGGCGGATGCGGCAAACGCGCACTTCCTCGGCGTTTACCTCGGCCTGTGGGGTGTATTCACGCTGTTTATGTTCATTGGCACACTGAAGGGCAACCGCGCGCTGCAGTTCGTCTTCTTGAGCCTGACGGTGCTGTTTGCCCTGCTGGCGATTGGCCATCTGGTGGATAACGAAGCCATTGTTCACGTTGCCGGCTGGATTGGTCTGGTCTGCGGCGCAAGCGCCATCTACCTGGCGATGGGTGAAGTGCTGAACGAACAGTTTGGTCGTACCGTATTGCCGATCGGTGAACAACACTGATCCCCTTTCGTGCCTGCGTCTGCAGGCACGTCTCCCTTGCTGTTCCGGCTGTTTTTTCACCACTCCTCAAACGATTCATCAATGAAACAGGCATAATTTCATTATTGAATTGATAAGCATTATCACTTTGAATATTGTCGCCCGGCATCTCCCGGATATTGGATATCATGCAGCGCTCTCCACAGGAACGGTGGGAGATATCACGATACTGTTGTGTTGCATAAGGTTATCCGATGAATTCCAGCCTTGCCGCCGGTGAAAAAACTGGCGAATCCACTGTCGCAGCGCATTACCGTAAGATCCTCGTCAGGCGCTTTACCCTGGCTGGAGGACTGTTTGCCTGCATCATGTGCTCTCTGCTTCTCGATTTTACGCTGGGTCCCTCCGGCATCTCCGTCTCCACGCTCTGGCATACTCTGATAAATGCAGCTGCAGCCGATGCCGGCACGCGTGTCATCGTCTGGGATTTACGCCTGCCCTTCGCCCTGATGGCCGTTGCCGTCGGGATGGCGTTGGGACTGGCCGGGGCGGAGATGCAGACCATCCTGAATAACCCGCTTGCCAGCCCGTTTACGCTTGGCGTATCGTCCGCCGCCTCGTTTGGCGCCGCGCTGGCGATTGTGCTGGGCCTTGGCATTCCGGGCATTGCCGATAAATGGTTCATTCCCGCCAATGCCTTTCTCTTTGCGCTGCTGGCCTGCTTTATTCTTGACGGCATCAGCCGCTGGACGCGGGTCGCGACGTCGGGGGTCGTCCTGTTCGGGATCGCGCTGGTCTTTACCTTCAACGCGCTGATCTCGATCCTGCAGTTTGTTGCCAGCGAAGATACCCTTCAGGGGCTGGTGTTCTGGACGATGGGCAGCCTGGCAAGAGCTTCCTGGGATAAGCTCGCGATCCTGGCGATCGCGCTGGCGATTGTTGTCCCTCTGTCGCTGAAAAACGCATGGAAGCTGACGGCGCTACGCCTGGGAGAGGATCGCGCCGTCAGCTTCGGCATCAACGTGAAAAAACTTCGCCTCTCAGCCCTGCTGCGCATCAGCATCATCTCCGCGCTGACGGTGGCGTTTGTCGGTCCGGTCGGCTTTATTGGTCTGGTCGCGCCGCATATCTCGCGCATGCTGTTCGGCGAGGATCACCGTTTCTATCTGCCGGGCAGTATGCTGACCGGCGGGCTGGTTCTCTCCCTGGCCTCGGTGTGCGCCAAAAATATTGTCCCCGGCGTCATCATTCCGGTCGGGATTGTAACCTCACTGGTCGGGGTCCCCTTTTTCCTGAGTATTATTATTCGTAACCGGGGGAACGTATGACTGACGGCCTGCTGATCCGCGATCTGCACACCGGCTATCGCCAGAAAAAAATCATCGACGGTTTGCACTCCCCGCGACTTCCGCGCGGGCAGATCACCGCCTTACTGGGGCCAAATGGTTCAGGTAAATCCACCCTGCTGCGCGCGCTCGCGGACTTAAACCCCGCTCAGGGAGAGCTGTGGCTTAACGGTGAAAACCTCATGTCCCAGCCTTCCGCCACGCGTGCCAGAAAAGTGGTCTATCTGCCGCAATCCCTGCCACAGGGGGTGCATTTACATGCGCTGGAATCGGTCATTGTCGCCCGTCGGGCAAGCGATAGCGCTGACGGCCATAACGTTACGCAAGAGGCCTGGGCCATTCTCGATAAGCTGGGCGTGGCGCATCTGGCAATGAGCTTTCTTGACCAGCTTTCCGGCGGGCAAAAACAGCTGATTGGCCTCGCGCAGTCGCTGATCCGTGAACCGGATTTGCTGCTGCTGGATGAGCCGTTAAGCGCCCTCGATCTTAACTATCAGTTTCACGTGATGGATATCGTTGCCCGCGAAACCCGCCAGCGCAATATCGTTACCGTCGTGGTGATCCACGACATCAACATCGCCCTGCGCCACGCCAACTTCGCGCTGATGCTAAAAGGCGGCGAACTGATTGCCAGCGGGCTGCCGGGTGATGTCGTCACCCCTGCGAATCTGGCAACGGTGTATGGCGTGGATGGCCGGGTGGAATACTGTTCCCGGGGGCTGCCGCATGTGGTGGTTGACGGGCTAACACCATAAAAAAAGACGGGGAAAACATGACGCTCAAGAAAATCATCGCTGCCGCAGGCGGCCTGGCACTATTACTGTCGCCCTTTATCGCCCAGGCGCAAAACTGGCCGGTGACGGTAAAAGACCTGGATAACCGCACAGTGACCGTTGAACATGAACCGCAGCGCATTATCCTGCAGGACGGACGCGACATTTTCGCACTGGCGCTGCTGGAGCGTGAAGACCCGTTCGCCCGGGTGGTAGCATGGAACAACCTGCCGAAAAAGCAGGACAGTGAAACCTGGAATGTGCTGAAGCGCAAATGGCCGCAAGCGGAGAAAATTCTCGATATGCAGTTCTCCGATCAGGGAAATGTGGATCTGGAGACGGTGATCTCCCGCCATCCCGATCTGATGATCGCCCAGCTGCGCGCTAAACCGTCCCTCGAACAGACGGGCGTGCTGGCGAGGCTGGAGGCCCTGCACATTCCGGTGCTGTTCGTTGATTATGAGCTACATCCGGTAGAGAACACCCTGCCGAGCATTGCGCTGCTGGGTAAAGTGCTGGGCAAACAGGAGCGCGCCCGGGCCTATATTGATTTCTATCAGCAACGTCTGGATAAGCTCCACCAGCGTCTGGCGAAAACCGCCAAAAAACCGCTGGTGTTTATTGAGCCTATCGCCGGAGTCGGCGGACTGGATAACGGCTGCTGCTTTACCCACGCGCACAATGGCTGGGGTGGACTGGTGGAAGCGGCGGGTGGCGCCAACATCGGCTCGCAGCTGCTGCCCGGCGCAAGCGGAACGGTTTCAATAGAAAAGATTATTGCCCTCAATCCGGATTACTACCTGATGACGGGCTCTAAACGTCCGGGCAAAGGGACGGCTATCATCCCGTTTGGCTACAACGTACCGACAGCTGATGTCGCCGCCGCGTATAACGCTTTGCTGGCGCGCCAGGGGGTCTCCAGCATTCCGGCCGTTGCCCAGGGCCGAACCGCTGCGCTTTATCACCACTTCTACAACAACCCTTATAATATTGTCGCCATCGAAGCGCTGAGCAAAATCTTTTATCCAGCGCTGTTTAAGGACGTTGACCCACAGGCGGACTATCACGCCATCATCGCCCGCTTTACCCACATCCCGGATGACAACATCATCCTGAGCTATACCCCCGGGTACTAGCCTGCCTGCGCCGGGCGGCAATTATCTGCCCCCGGCGCTACGTTACGATTGCGAAGCGTCAGGCTCGCGCATGCGCAGCGCCGCCGGTGAGTAAAACCAGACGCCCAATGCCAGCCCCATCAACGAAAGCGCCAGAACGTACCAGGCGGGCGCCATCGGTGAAACCCCCATCAGAACCGTGACCGCTATCGGCGTCAATCCGCCGAAAATGGCATACGAAACGTTGTACGAAAATGAGATCCCGGTGAAACGGACTTCTGGCGGGAAGGCCCGCACCATGACATAGGGCACCGCGCCCACCACACCCACGCACAGCCCCACCAGGCCATACAGCAGAAAGAGCTGTTCAGGGTGGCTACCGGCAAGATGATAGAACGCCCAGCTGGACGCTGCGAGCAGCAGACTACCGATGATAAAGGTCAGGCTGGCGCCAAAGCGATCCACCGCCAGACCGGCGCTCAGACAGCCAAAGCAGAGCATAATGGTGGCGATACTGTTTGCCTGCAGCGTCACGGCCGGGGCGAACCCGTACTGTTTTTGCAGCCAGACGGGAGACATCAGGATCACCACCACAATGCCCGCCGACAGCAGCCAGGTGAGAAGCATCGACACCACAACCGCCTTTTTATGACGCACCACGACGGCTTTAACCGGCAGCTCCTGCGCCAGCGCCTTACGCTGCTGAAGCTCAAGGAAGATAGGGGTTTCCTGCAGCCAACGGCGCAGGTACATCGCCACCAGACCAAACGCCCCACCCAGCAGGAACGGAATACGCCAGCCCCAGTCATGTACGGCCTGCTGCGTCATGCTGGTATTGACGATCGTCGCCACCACCGAGCCCAGCAGGATCCCGACGGTCAGCCCTGCGGTCAGTGTGCCGCAGGCGATACCAATACGATGCGCCGGAACATGCTCAGCCACAAACACCCAGGCGCCGGGCACTTCACCGCCGATCGCAGCCCCCTGAAGAATACGCATCAACAGCAGCAGCAATGGCGCGACGATCCCTATTGAGGCATAGGTTGGCAGCAGGCCGATGGCCAGCGTCGGAACGGCCATCAGCAGGATACTAAGGGTAAACATCTTCTTACGCCCGACGAGGTCACCAAAGTGTGCCATGACGATACCGCCCAGCGGACGCGCCAGATAGCCAGCGGCAAAAATGCCAAACGTCTGTACCTGTCGCAGCCACTCGGGGATATCGGCCGGGAAGAAGCGCTCCCCCACCACGGCAGCAAAAAAGACAAAGATGATGAAGTCGTAAAACTCAAGCGCGCCGCCAAGTGCGGCGAGGGTGAGCGTTTTATAGTCCTGTCGATTCAGAGGTCGGGAGTAATGTGACATAGCGGGCCATCTAATCAGAGTTGTGGATTTATTTTTACAGCGATCGTAAAGAAAAAATTACTATACCGTAAAACCATTCACACGCCACTGCGGCTACAGCTAATGTCACATATTGGTTAATTTCAGGATATTGTCTCGCGGCGCGCGCTTTTTGGGCGAAATGCTGCTACAACGCGTCCGTCAGTTTCAACGTAGGGGCCGTCCAGCAGCTGTATACAATACGGTACACTTGCGAAGATGCCGTGTACCACCACGCTACCATCGTCCGCTTTGACCCCTTCCAGCGTCTCCTGAATCGACTTCGGCTGGCCTGGCAGGTTAAGGATCAGCGCCTGCTTGCGGATCACGCCCACCTGACGGGACAGAATGGCCGTCGGGACAAAGTGCAGGCTTATCTGGCGCATCTGCTCGCCGAAACCAGGCATTTCGCGATCGGCGATGGCAAGCGTCGCGTCTGGCGTCACGTCGCGACGCGCAGGCCCGGTTCCACCGGTTGTCAGCACCAGGTGGCAGCTCATTTCATCCACCAGCTCACACAGCGTCTGCTCAATGATCGGCTGCTCATCCGGGATCAAACGCGTCTGGATCTCAAACGGCGTAGTCAGCGCGCTGGCCAGCCACGTTTCCAGAGCGGGGATGCCTTTATCCTGATAGACACCGCTTGACGCGCGGTCAGAAATCGACACTAAGCCGATGCGTAAGGTATTCATATCCATTCCATTCAACTGATACTGATTACAGAGAATGATACACGCAGAGGGGGAATACAGACAGAGTACGAAAGAAGTAGCGTGACCGGGAGCCCGGTCACGCGGAATGATTACAGCAGGTCGCCGATCATTTTTTCCAGTTTTTCATGGTCGATAGCAAACTTACGGATACCGTCCGCCAGTTTGTCTACTGCCATTGGATCCTGGTTGTGCTGCCACAGGAACCCGGATTCGGTGATGCGCTCAGGGCGCGCTTTCACTTCGCCGGTGTAGGACAGTTTACGCTCGATAGCGCCTTCGCTTTCCGCCAGCTCTTTCAGCAGCGCCGGGGCGATGGTCAGGCGGTCACAGCCAGCCAGCTCGATGATCTCACCCACGTTACGGAAGCTTGCGCCCATCACGACAGTTTCGTAGCCATGCTGTTTGTAATATTCGTAGATCTCAGTAACGGAAATCACGCCAGGATCTTCAGAAGCCGCGTACTCTTTTTTATCGGTGTTGGCTTTGTACCAGTCAAGGATACGGCCCACGAATGGAGAGATCAGGTATACGCCCGCTTCCGCACATGCACGCGCCTGCGCGAAGGAGAACAGCAGAGTCAGGTTACAGTTGATACCCTCTTTTTCCAGCTGCTCAGCGGCACGAATGCCCTGCCAGGTGGACGCCAGCTTGATCAGGATGCGATCGTTGCTGATACCGGCATCGTTATACATTTTGATCAGGCGTTTGGCTTTGGCGATAGACGCTTCGGTATCGTAGGACAGACGCGCGTCAACTTCGGTAGAGATACGACCCGGAACCAGCTTCAGGATTTCCAGACCGATGTTCACTGCCAGTTTGTCAGTTGCATCAACAACCTGCTGCGCGCGATCGCTGCTCTGGCCTTTTGCCCAGCTCACAGCGTCGTCGATCAGTTTGCGATACTCAGGGATCTGTGCGGCGTTAAGGATCAGAGAAGGGTTAGTTGTGGCATCCTGCGGCTGGTACAGCTTCATTGCCGCGATATCTCCGGTGTCAGCTACGACAGTGGTGAACTGACGAAGGGAGGTCAATTTATCCGTCATGATAGTGTTTCTCTTTTAACGTGCCCTGGATAATTCACGCTACTGACAGTAAGCCCGCAGCGGAAAAATGACAGGTTTACTTGTTAGGGGGATGTAACCGGTCTGCCCTGATGATAACACGACACAGAGGTAGCGCAACCGCAGACAGTGCGCTTAGCCATTGTATGATAAACTCTGATTATTAACAGTCTGCTAAGCAACGGCATGCTCAATCAGTGGTAACGCTTACATATTCACACTGGCATCAACAAGAGGGATGTTAATGCCTGATTTCCTTTCATTTATTAATGAAATCCTCTGGGGTTCAATCATGATATATCTGCTGCTTGGGGCAGGTATATGGTTCACCCTGCGCAGCGGATTTATCCAGTTTCGCTCGGTTCGTCAGTTCAGCAAGATGATCAAAAATAGTGCGGTGCCGCACTCTGACGGATTAACCGCCTTTCAGGCGCTCTGCACCAGTTTTGCTGCGCGCGTGGGTAGCGGCAATCTTGCCGGCGTCGCACTGGCGATCGGAATGGGCGGGCCCGGTGCCGTATTCTGGATGTGGGTGACGGCGGTGATCGGGATGGCGACCTCGTTTGCCGAGTGTTCGCTGGCGCAGCTGTTCAAAGAGCGGGATCAACACGGGCAATTTCGCGGCGGACCGTCATGGTATATGGCCCGAGGGCTGGGAATGCGCTGGATGGGCGTGCTGTTCTCACTGCTGTTGTTGGTCGCATATGGCCTGATTTTCAATACCGTGCAGGCCAACTCTGTGGCCCATGCGCTCCGTTACGCCTTCAATTGTCCGGAATGGCTAACCGGCATCGGACTGGCTCTCGCGACCCTGCTGACTGTTTCCCGTGGTCTGAAATGCGTCGCACGCCTGATGCAGTGGCTGGTGCCCGTGATGGCATTGCTGTGGGTGGCGGCCAGCCTGATCGTGAGCGTGGTCCATATCAATCAGTTACCAGACGTTTTCAGCACCATTTTCAGCAGCGCCTTCGGCTGGCGGGAAGCCGCCTCCGGTGCGTTGGGTTATACCGTTAGCCAGGCGCTTACGGCAGGTCTGCAGCGGGGAATGTTCTCCAACGAAGCGGGCATGGGTTCCACACCGAACGCCGCCGCTGCTGCCGCATCCTGGCCTCCTCACCCGGCCGCGCAGGGAATTGTGCAGATGGTTGGCGTATTCACAGATACCATGGTTATCTGCTCGGCCAGCGCCATGATTGTGCTGCTGGCAGGCCCGGTAACGAACGACTCGGGGATGGCCGGTATCCAGCTGGTTCAGCAGGCGCTGGTTACGCTCACCGGCGGCTGGGGCGCTGGCTTCGTGGCGCTAATCATCATCCTTTTTGCCTTCAGCTCAATCGTGGTCAATTACCTGTATGCGGAGAATAACCTCATCTTCCTGAGATGCGCGTCACGACGGGCCATCATGCTGCTACGGCTGGGGGTGATACTGATGGTGATGAGCGGCGCCCTGCTCAGTATGCCGCTGGTCTGGAAGCTGGCAGACGTTATGATGGCGCTGATGGCCATCACTAACCTGACCGCGATTTTGTTGCTCTCGCCTGTGGTTATGCTCATTGTCCGTGACTATCGCCGCCAGCGGTTGCTCGGTATACAGCCGGTTTTTGAGGCCTCGCGTTATCCCGAAATCGCGTCGCAAATCGCGCCCGGTACGTGGAATGATTTGCCGCGGCAATAACAGCCATCGATCACTACCGCGCGTTTTTTTGCTAAAGTCGCGCTAAATTTGCTGCAAGGACTGGATATGCT
>JAFACP010000185.1 GCA_023425455.1 Pseudomonadota bacterium
CGCGGCGTACTACCTGGTGCGTAAAAACTTTGCCCTCGCCATGCCGTACCTGGTGGAGCGGGGTTTTTCACGCGGCGACCTGGGTTTCGCCCTGTCGGGGATCTCCATCGCCTACGGGTTTTCCAAGTTCATTATGGGCTCGGTGTCGGACCGCTCGAATCCGCGCGTTTTTCTGCCTGCCGGGTTGATCCTCGCGGCGGCGGTCATGCTGTTTATGGGCTTCGTGCCGTGGGCGACCTCGAGCATTGCCATTATGTTTGTGCTGCTGTTCCTCTGCGGCTGGTTCCAGGGGATGGGCTGGCCGCCATGCGGAAGAACCATGGTGCACTGGTGGTCGCAGAAAGAGCGCGGCGGGATTGTGTCGGTGTGGAACTGTGCGCATAACGTGGGCGGCGGTATTCCTCCGCTGCTGTTCCTGCTCGGCATGGCGTGGTTTAACGACTGGAAAGCCGCGCTGTATATGCCAGCCTTCGGGGCAATCGTGGTGGCGATTTTTGCCTTCGCGCTGATGCGGGATACGCCACAGTCCTGCGGTCTGCCGCCAGTTGAAGAGTACAAAAACGATTATCCGGATGATTACAGCGAGCAGAATGAAGAGGAGCTGACGGCCAAGCAGATCTTTATGAAGTATGTGCTGCCCAACCGTCTGCTGTGGTATATCGCCGTGGCGAACGTGTTTGTCTATCTGCTGCGTTACGGCATTCTCGACTGGTCGCCAACCTATCTGAAAGAGGTGAAGCATTTCGCGCTGGATAAATCGTCCTGGGCCTATTTCCTGTACGAATACGCCGGGATCCCGGGCACGCTGATTTGCGGCTGGATGTCGGATAAGGTGTTCAGAGGTAACCGTGGCGCAACGGGCGTCTTCTTTATGACGCTGGTGACGATTGCCACCGTGGTTTACTGGCTCAACCCGCCGGGCAACCCGTCCGTCGACATGGCTTGTATGATTGTGATTGGCTTCCTGATCTATGGCCCGGTGATGCTGATTGGCCTTCATGCGCTGGAGCTGGCACCGAAAAAAGCGGCCGGCACGGCGGCAGGGTTTACCGGGCTGTTCGGCTATCTGGGCGGGTCGGTCGCGGCGAGCGCCATTGTGGGCTATACCGTCGATTTCTTCGGCTGGGATGGCGGCTTTATGGTGATGATCGGCGGAAGTGTGCTGGCGGTATTACTGCTGATTATTGTGATGATCGGCGAAAGACGTCATCACGCTGAAGTGCTGGCGCGTCGTCAGTAAGGAGCAGAGTGATGAGATTATCTCAACTGACAAGCGGCCTGCTGCTGGCAGGTTTGATGGCAGGCTCCGCACTGGCAGCCGATAAGATTGTGATTGCCCACCGTGGCGCAAGTGGCTATCTGCCGGAGCATACGCTGCCGGCAAAAGCGATGGCTTACGCGCAGGGCGCGGATTATCTGGAGCAGGATCTGGTCATGACGAAGGACGACCAGCTGGTCGTTCTGCATGACCACTATCTCGACCGGGTGACGGACGTGGCCGCGCGTTTTCCCGACCGCGTCCGGAAAGATGGCCGTTATTACGCCATCGACTTCACGCTGGCGGAGATCCGCTCGCTGTCGTTTACCGAAGGCTTTGAGATTGAAAACGGTAAGAGAGTCCAGCTCTATCCGGGGCGATTCCCGATGGGCAAATCTGATTTCCGTATTCACACCTTTGCAGAGGAGATCGAGTTTGTTCAGGGGCTGAACCACTCAACCGGCAAGAACATCGGTATCTACCCGGAAATCAAGGCGCCGTGGTTCCATCATCAGGAAGGGAAGGACATTGCGGCGAAAACGCTGGCGGTGCTGAAAAAGTACGGTTACACCAGTAAGAAGGACAAGGTGTATCTACAGTGTTTTGATGCGGCCGAGCTGAAGCGCATCAAAAACACGCTGGCGCCGAAGATGGGGATGGATCTTAATCTGGTGCAGCTTATCGCCAGAACCGACTGGAATGAGACTCAGGAAAAACAGCCAGACGGGACGTGGGTTAACTACAGCTACGACTGGATGTTTACCCCTGGCGCGATGAAGCAGATTGCGCAGTATGCCGACGGTATCGGGCCGGACTACCATATGCTGGTGGCGGATGGTTCCACCCCGGGCCATGTGAAACTGACGGCAATGGTGAAGGAGGCGCATGCCAGCCACCTGCAGGTGCATCCGTATACCGTGCGGGCAGATCAGCTGCCGGCGTATGCGACCGACGTGAATCAGCTTTACGACGTGTTGTATAACCAGGCGGGGGTGGACGGGGTGTTTACCGATTTTCCGGATAAAGCGGTGACGTTTTTAAACTAAGAAAAAGGGCCGTCAGGCCCTTTTTTACATCTCGATTTCGATATCGCCTTTTGCCCGGCAGCAGCAGGGCAAAATTTCCCCTTCATTGATAAACGCCAGCGGCTCGGTGAGCCAGTCGACCTGGCCTGCCACCAGACGGCAGCGACAGGAGCCGCAGTAGCCTTCGCGGCACTGGTATTCGACGTCAACCTGGTGCGCCTCAAGCGCCACCAGCAGAGAAGGGTGCTCTTCCTGGCACAGCACCTCTGTACCAGAAAGACTCAGCGTTACGCGGGTCATCAGAGCTGGAAATCGCTCAGGTCGTCGGTATTGACCTCAGAGTCAATTTGACCGACCAGGTAAGAGCTGACTTCCACTTCCTGCGGGGCAACCTGTACGTTGTCAGAGACCAGCCAGGTGTTGATCCACGGAATTGGGTTTGAGCGCGTCTGGAACGGCAGATCCAGACCAACCGCCTGCATGCGGATATTGGTGATGTACTCGACGTACTGGCACAGAATATCTTTGTTCAGGCCGATCATTGAGCCATCGCGGAACAGGTAATCCGCCCACTCTTTTTCCTGCTGTGCCGCCAGCACGAACAGGTCGTAGCACTCCTGTTTGCACTCTTCGGCGATCCCGGCCATCTCCGGGTCATCCTGGCCTGAGCGCAGCAGGTTCAGCATGTGCTGAGTACCGGTCAGGTGCAGAGCTTCGTCACGGGCAATCAGACGGATGATTTTGGCGTTACCTTCCATCAGCTTGCGTTCGGCAAAGGCGAAGGAGCAGGCGAAGCTGACGTAAAAGCGGATGGCTTCCAGCGCGTTAACGCTCATCAGGCACAGGTAGAGCTGCTTTTTCAGCGCGCGCAGGTTGACGGTAACGGTTTTGCCGTTCACCTGGTGGGTACCTTCGCCAAGCAGGTGCCAGTAGCTGGTCATCTCGATCAGTTGATCGTAGTAGTGCGCAATGCCTTCCGCACGTTTCTGGATCTGCTCGTTGGTGACGATATCGTCAAACACCACCGCCGGATCGTTAACGATATTGCGGATGATATGGGTGTAGGAGCGGGAGTGGATCGTCTCAGAGAACGCCCAGGTTTCAACCCAGGTTTCCAGCTCCGGGATAGAGATCAGCGGCAGCAGCGCGACGTTCGGGCTACGACCCTGAATCGAGTCCAGCAGCGTCTGGTACTTCAGGTTGCTGATGAAAATGTGTTTCTCGTGCTCCGGCAACGCCTGGAAATCAATACGATCGCGGGAAACGTCAACCTCTTCCGGGCGCCAGAAGAAGGAGAGCTGCTTTTCAATCAGCTTTTCGAAGATGTCATATTTTTGCTGATCGTAGCGTGCCACGTTGACTGGCTGACCGAAGAACATCGGCTCTTTGAGCTGGTCGTTTTTCGTCTGTGAAAAGGTGGTGTATGCCATGAATAGGGGTCCTGTCTTACGAAATAAAGGCGGGGATATCCCCGCCCTTCATTAGATCTTACATGCGCCGCTTTCGCAGCCATCATCCTGAATAGACGGTGCCAGATCGTCCTGCGCGTCTTCTGCACCATCACGGGTGTTGTGATAGTACAGGGTTTTCACGCCAAATTTATAGGCGGTGAGCAGGTCTTTCAGCAGCTGCTGCATCGGCACTTTGCCAGACGGGAAGCGCGTCGGGTCATAGTTAGTATTGGCAGAGATCGACTGGTCGATAAATTTCTGCATGATACCGACCAGCTGCAGATAGCCATCGTTGTTTGGCATCTCCCACAGCAGTTCGTAGTTGTCTTTCAGCAGCTCGTAGTCCGGCACCACCTGGCGCAGGATACCGTCCTTCGAGGCCTTGATGCTGACGTGGCCGCGCGGAGGTTCAATACCGTTGGTGGCGTTGGAGATCTGCGAAGAGGTCTCAGACGGCATCAGGGCAGAGAGCGTGGAGTTACGCAGGCCGTGGGTCTTGATCGATTCGCGCAGAGCTTCCCAGTCAAGGTGCAGCGGCTCGCTGGCAATCGCATCCAGGTCTTTTTTATAGGTATCGATCGGCAGAATGCCCTGCGCGTAGGTGGTTTCGTTAAACCACGGGCACGCACCTTGCTCTTTCGCCAGTTCGTTGGAGGCTTTCAGCAGGTAGTACTGAATCGCTTCGAACGTTTCGTGCGTCAGGTTGTTGGCGCTGCCGTCGGAGTAACGTTTACCGTGTTTTGCCAGCCAGTAGGCAAAGTTAATGACGCCGATACCGAGGGTACGACGGCCCATTGCGCCGCGTTTTGCCGCCGGGATGGGGTAGTCCTGGTAGTCGAGCAGGGCATCCAGCGCGCGCACCGCCAGCACCGCCAGCTCTTCCAGCTCGTCGAGGCTCTTAATCGCACCCAGGTTGAACGCGGACAGCGTACACAGCGCGATTTCACCGCTTTCGTCGTTCACATCCTCCAGCGGTTTGGTTGGCAGGGCGATCTCAAGGCACAGGTTAGACTGGCGCACCGGCGCAACCACCGGATCGAACGGGCTGTGGGTGTTGCAGTGATCCACGTTCTGAATGTAGATACGGCCGGTGGAAGCACGTTCCTGCATCATCAGGGAGAACAGATCGACCGCTTTTACGCGCTGTTTGCGAATGCTGTCGTCTTTTTCGTACTTAACGTACAGACGCTCGAACTCATCCTGGTCGGCAAAGAAGGCGTCATACAGACCCGGGACGTCGGACGGGCTGAACAGGGTGATGTCTTCACCTTTCAGCAGACGGGTGTACATCAGCTTATTGATCTGTACGCCGTAGTCCATGTGACGCACGCGGTTACCTTCCACGCCACGGTTGTTTTTCAGTACCAGCAGGCTTTCCACTTCCAGGTGCCACATCGGGTAGAACAGGGTCGCTGCACCACCGCGCACGCCGCCCTGAGAGCAGGATTTCACCGCCGTCTGGAAGTGCTTGTAGAACGGAATGCAGCCGGTGTGGAAGGCTTCACCGCCGCGAATTGGGCTGCCCAGGGCACGGATGCGGCCTGCGTTGATACCAATACCGGCACGCTGGGAGACATATTTCACGATGGCGCTGGAGGTCGCGTTGATGGAATCCAGGCTGTCGCCGCACTCGATCAGTACGCAGGAGCTGAACTGGCGCGTTGGGGTGCGCACGCCAGACATAATTGGCGTGGGCAGTGAAATTTTGAACGTCGAAACCGCGTCATAGAAACGTTTCACGTACTCCAGACGGGTGTCGCGCGGGTAGTTAGAGAACAGGCAGGCGGCCACCAGAATATAGAGGAACTGGGCGCTCTCGTAGATTTCACCCGTCACACGGTTCTGAACCAGGTATTTCCCTTCGAGCTGCTTCACCGCCGCGTAGGAGAAGTTCATGTCGCGCCAGTGATCGATAAAC
This sequence comes from Pseudomonadota bacterium, assembly GCA_023425455.1. GTDB lineage: Bacteria > Pseudomonadota > Gammaproteobacteria > Enterobacterales > Enterobacteriaceae > Enterobacter. The sequence goes on from JAFACP010000185.1 coordinate 5,653, forward strand.
CCGTTCATCTGCTCGAACTCTTCTTCCGTATAGTCTTCCAGCAGATGCGTGTCGTATTTGCCCAGCTCAACCATTTTCACCACGTGGTCGTAAAGCTTCGGCGGCTCAAACTGGCCGTAGGCTTTTTTACGCAGGTGGAAGATGGCCAGACGTGCGGCGAGGTACTGATAATCCGGCGCATCGCGGGAGATCAGATCCGCCGCGGCTTTGATGATGGTTTCGTGGATATCAGACGTTTTAATGCCGTCGTAGAACTGGATATGGGAACGCAGTTCAACCTGGGAGATAGATACGTTGTTCAGTCCTTCTGCTGCCCAGTCGAGAACTCGATGGATTTTGTCCAGATTGATACGCTCGGTGGTACCGTCGCGCTTTGTCACCAGCAGACTCTGATTCATGTGGGTTTTACCTGTCCGTGAAATAAAAAATATCCCCCGTTTATCCACAGATCCGCCTTGTGACTAACTCTGTGGATAAATACTACATATAGGGGGTTTGCGATAAGAAAAACGCTATATGGTGAGTATTCTAGTATCGAATCATTTCAGCACAAGGGTTGATTTTGAGGTTAATTTGAGGTTGTGAAAGGGTAAAAAAGGCTAAGTCCTCGCGGCATAAGGCCTGGAAGAGATGTCAATATTTAAGAAAAAAATTTCAAAATTTGATCGAGTGCTGATTTCTTCAACGAGAGGTCAGAATTGCGCAACATGATGTCGCGCAATCTTTATAAGAATAGTTGATGACGTTAGTCGTTTTTGGCGGTTGTGTGCAACATATAGTTAACATCTACGCCCGGGGCGAGCCTGAATTTGTCGGTTAACGGATTGTAGTGCAGACCGGTCATGTGCTGCTCCTTAAGCCATGTCCCGTCGACCCAGCTCAGTAATTCGGCAGGCTTGATAAATTTCTTCACGTCGTGAGTCCCTTTCGGCACCATCCGCAGCACATATTCCGCGCCGACGACGGCCATCAACCACGCCTTGCCGTTGCGGTTAATGGTGGAGAAGAAGACCTGACCGCCTGGCTTAACCAGTTTTGCACAGGCGTTGACCACCGACTGCGGATCGGGAACATGTTCCAGCATCTCCATGCAGGTCACGACATCGTACTGATGGGCGTGCTGCGCCGCATGCGCCTCGACCGTCTGCTGGATGTACTCAACCTGCACGCCGCTTTCCAGCGCATGCAGTCGCGCCACCTGCAGCGGTTCAACGCCCATATCCAGCCCGGTGACGTTTGCCCCTTCACGCGCCATGCTCTCTGCCAGAATACCGCCGCCGCAGCCGACATCGAGCACTTTTTTACCGAACAGACCGCCGGAGCGCGCCGCGATATAGCCCAGACGCAGCGGGTTGATGCGATGCAGAGGTTTAAACTCACCTTCGAGATCCCACCAGCGGGACGCCACCGCTTCAAATTTGGCGATCTCTTCATGGTCGACGTTGTGAGCTACCGGGGATTTTTCGGCATTCATGGGCGCAATTACTCCTTTTTTAATCAGGCCTGTGAGTATATCAGCACCCCAGCGCGAATAAACTGTATTGGTTTACCTCAATCACCGTGGCTGTGTTATAATTTGCGACCTTTGAATCCGGGATACAGTAGAGGGATAGCGGTTAGATGAGCGACCTTGCGAGAGAAATTACACCGGTTAACATCGAGGAAGAGCTGAAGAGCTCCTATCTGGACTATGCGATGTCGGTCATTGTTGGCCGTGCGCTGCCGGACGTCCGCGATGGCCTGAAGCCGGTACACCGTCGCGTACTATACGCCATGAACGTATTGGGCAATGACTGGAATAAAGCCTACAAAAAATCTGCCCGTGTCGTTGGTGACGTAATCGGTAAATACCATCCCCATGGTGATTCCGCGGTGTACGACACTATCGTCCGTATGGCGCAGCCTTTCTCGCTGCGTTACATGCTGGTGGATGGCCAGGGTAACTTTGGTTCTATCGACGGCGACTCCGCCGCGGCAATGCGTTATACGGAAATCCGTCTGGCGAAAATTGCCCATGAGCTGATGGCCGACCTGGAAAAAGAGACGGTTGATTTCGTTGATAACTACGACGGCACGGAAAAGATTCCTGACGTCATGCCAACGAAAATCCCTAACCTGCTGGTAAACGGTTCGTCCGGTATCGCCGTAGGTATGGCAACCAACATTCCGCCGCACAACATCACGGAAGTGATTAACGGCTGCCTGGCCTATATCGACGATGAAGAGATCAGCATTGAAGGGCTGATGGAACACATCCCGGGCCCGGACTTCCCGACGGCGGCGATCATCAACGGTCGTCGTGGTATCGAAGAGGCGTACCGCACAGGGCGTGGCAAGATTTACATTCGCGCCCGCGCGGAAGTGGAAGCGGACGCCAAAACCGGCCGTGAAACCATTATTGTTCACGAGATCCCGTATCAGGTGAACAAGGCGCGTCTGATTGAAAAAATCGCCGAGCTGGTAAAAGAAAAACGCGTTGAAGGGATCAGTGCGCTGCGTGACGAGTCTGATAAAGACGGGATGCGCATCGTAATTGAGATCAAACGCGACGCGGTCGGTGAGGTTGTGCTCAACAATCTCTATTCCCAGACTCAGCTGCAGGTCTCCTTCGGTATCAACATGGTTGCGTTGCACCATGGTCAGCCGAAGATCATGAACCTGAAAGAGATCCTGAGCGCGTTCGTGCGCCACCGCCGTGAAGTGGTGACCCGCCGTACTATTTTCGAACTGCGCAAAGCGCGCGACCGCGCCCACATCCTTGAGGCGCTGGCGGTTGCGCTGGCTAACATCGACCCGATCATCGAGCTGATCCGTCGTGCGCCAACCCCGGCAGAAGCGAAAGCCTCTCTGGTTGCGCGTCCGTGGGATCTCGGCAATGTGGCGGCAATGCTGGAACGTGCGGGCGACGATGCGGCGCGTCCTGAGTGGCTGGAGCCTGAATTCGGCGTGCGTGACGGTCAGTACTACCTGACCGAACAGCAGGCGCAGGCGATTCTGGATCTGCGTCTGCAGAAACTGACCGGCCTTGAGCACGAAAAACTGCTCGATGAGTACAAAGAGCTGCTGGAGCAGATTGCTGAACTGCTGCATATCCTGGGCAGCGCAGAGCGTCTGATGGAAGTGATCCGCGAAGAGCTGGAGCTGGTTCGTGACCAGTTCGGCGATGAACGCCGCACCGAAATCACCGCCAACAGCGCTGACATCAACATCGAAGACCTGATCAACCAGGAAGATGTGGTGGTCACCCTGTCTCACCAGGGCTATGTGAAGTATCAGCCGCTGACCGACTACGAAGCCCAGCGTCGTGGCGGTAAAGGCAAATCGGCGGCCCGTATTAAAGAAGAAGACTTTATCGACCGCCTGCTGGTGGCCAACACCCATGATACGATCCTCTGCTTCTCCAGCCGGGGCCGTCTGTACTGGATGAAAGTCTACCAGCTGCCGGAAGCGAGCCGTGGCG
>JAFACP010000231.1 GCA_023425455.1 Pseudomonadota bacterium
TTTACCGAAGATAAACACAATACCCAGCGCAATCACGCCCAGCACCGCACGCGCGATACCCTGGTTATGCAGCAGCCAGGTGGCAATGGTCACCAGCACCACGACGCCTGCGATGGTCGCCAGCAGTTTGCCCATGTGCACAGGTTCGAAGTCCGGTTTGGAGCCGTAATTTTTAACCCAGCTGCGGCAGAACAGGAAGTTCACCACGGTGATCAGCATACCGACGAAGCTCAGGGCAAACGCCACGCTCCAGCCGAATTTCGCCGCCAGCCATGGGGTTGCCAGCATAGAGAAGAAGGAACCGATGTTGATGGACATGTAGTACATGGTGAATGCACCGTCCAGACGCGGGTCGTCTTTGTTATAGCAGGTAGAGAGCAGGGAAGACGGGTTCGCTTTGAACAGACCGTTACCCACGGCAATGGTTGCCATACCCATATAGACCACGGCCGCATCGTGACCGGACCATGCGACCAGGCCATAGCCGATCGCCAGCACAATGGCGCCCAGCATAATGACACGTTTGGTACCGAGGACTTTATCGCCCAGCCAGCCGCCGATGGCGACCAGGCCGTATACCAGCGCACTGAATGAAGAGAACAGGGTGATAGAATCGGCTTCTGACATACCCAGCTGTTTGACCAGGTAAACCGCCATGATCCCTTGCAGGCCGTAGTAACCAAAACGCTCCCATAACTCGATAGAGAAGATGAGATAGAACGCTTTCGGCTGTTTGAAAGCGTTAAGACTTACGCTTTCTTCTGCTGGTTTATTGTTTGCAGTAGACACATATACCTCTTTTTTTACATCCCATTTTAACGGGGGTGTTCACAGCGTGATGACCGTAGTCCATCCGCCTTATAGTTATATTGGGAGGGGAAACGGCGGGTAATGTTCACTATCCTGACTCGTCTGGCAATACGTTTGCAATATTCTGTTACATATAACTCAGGTGGTATAATCATCCGTTCATACAAATGTTATTTAGCGTTAAATTTTGATGGTTGATTATTGTTGGTTTTTTTCACTGCCATTAGCCCCTTTGCATTGGTATATGGCAATATGTTCTACTGAATTGCTACTTATGTAGTGATATAGACCATATTCTGAAAATTGACTGGTGATATGTCCCGCATAAAAGGGCATGAATCTTGTACAGATAAGGCTTTACGTTGATTTTCACAACAAAAAACCAACATAAAGTTATCAGAGTGATCGCGATCACATATGTATAGAAATTTTTGCTGATGAAAAAACAATTAACCTGTTTATCCGCTAAATGACCGAATAATAGGTAAGTTATGGCGCAGGAAACGGGAGCATTTTATGGACAAAAGGAAGGCTTGCAGATGACCTTCCTTTTATAAGGTTTTTGCGGGAGCGAAAAGCGAACCGACAGCGTCGCTGACGGTCAGGAATAGACTTTTTCTTTAAATTCGCAGAGATCTTCGATTATGCAGGAGCCGCAGCGGGGCTTGCGGGCGATACAGGTATAGCGGCCATGCAGGATCAGCCAGTGGTGGCAATCGACCTTAAATGCAGCCGGCACCACTTTGAGCAGCTTTTCCTCGACCTGCTCGACGTTTTTCCCTGGCGCGAAGCCGGTACGGTTACAGACGCGGAAAATATGGGTATCGACTGCGATAGTCGGCCAGCCAAAGGCCGTATTCAGCACGACGTTGGCTGTTTTACGTCCGACGCCCGGCAGCGCCTCCAGCGCGGCGCGATCTTCCGGCACCTCTCCGCCATGCTGTTCAAGCAAAATCCGGCAGGTCTTGATGACGTTTTCGGCTTTGCTGTTAAACAGGCCAATCGTTTTAATGTAGTGCTTTACCCCATCCACCCCGAGCGCCAGCATCGCCGCCGGCGTATTGGCGACCGGGTAGAGCAGGGCGGTCGCTTTGTTGACGCTGACGTCCGTTGCCTGTGCGGAGAGCAGCACGGCAATCAGCAGCTCGAACGGCGAGGTAAAATTCAGTTCAGTCGTCGGGTGCGGGTTTTCATCACGCAGACGACTGAGGATGATATTGCGCTTGTCTTTATTCATGACGCGTTCTCCGCAGCTCCACTCTGCAGCGCACGTTCAGCGGCGCGGCGTTTACGTTTCTCATCGATCAGGTATTTCAGCGCCAGCATCATGCCGAGGCCGATAAACGCCCCGGGCGGCAGCATCGCCAGCAGGAACGGCGTATCGGTGTGAAACACCTCGATACGCAGAACTTTAGCCCAGCTGCCCAGCAGCGCGTCGGCGCCGTCAAACAGCGTCCCGTTGCCCAGAATTTCTCGCAGCGATCCGAGAACAAACATGGCGCCGGTGGCCCCCATGCCGATAGCAAAACCGTCCAGCGCTGAAATCAGAGGCCTGTTCTTCACCGCGAACGCTTCGGCGCGCCCGACCACAATACAGTTGGTGACGATCAGCGGAATAAAGATCCCGAGAGACTGATACAGCCCGAACGCCCAGGCATTGATCAGCATCTGCACGACGCTCACCACGGAGGCGATGATCATGACATAAATCGGGATACGGATCTCCGCAGGCGTCCAGCGCCGGAGCACCGAGACCGACAGGTTGGTCAGGGTAAGCACCAGCGTCGTTGCCAGACCAAGGCCAAGGGCGTTGGTGGCGGTGGAGGTGACGGCCAGCAGCGGGCAGAGCCCCAGCAGCTGCACCAGCGCGGAGTTATTTTTCCACAGCCCCTGAACGATAACCTCTTTAACCTGGTTCATGATGACGCCTCACAGGCCGAAAGATGGTTAAGCTGCTGAGGCAGCGTTTCCGCGTACAGCCCGGCGCGCTTAACCGCATTAACCACCGCACGCGGGGTAATGGTCGCCCCCGTAAACTGGTCGAACTCGCCGCCATCTTTTTTGACGGCAAAGGCGGGATCATCGCTGCCGTGGATCGTCTTACCGGCAAAATGCAAAATCCAGTTGCTCATGCGTAACTCAATTTTATCTCCAAGACCGGGGGTTTCGTGATGTTCCGTCACCCGCGAACCGAGAACCGTACCTGAAAAATCGCTGCCGACCAGCAGCTGGATAGCGCCAGAATAACCGTCTGGCGCCGTGGCTTCCATCACCACACCCACGGCGTTGTCGCCTTTACGCGCGATATAGATCCGATGCGCGCCTTTACCCAGCTGCGGGGCCTGGACCACAAAACAGCTTTTCTGCAGATCGTTGTCGTACATCGCGCCCGGGAACACCTGGTCGAACAGCGCTTTTTGCTGCTTTTCCGCCTGTTGCGCAATCGTACCGCGGGTCAGTTCGTTGACCAGCGCCGTCATCCCGGTGAGGACGGCGGCAAAAATAGCCAGCGTGATGCCATGTTTTTGCATTGTTTTGAGCATGGTTTACCTCTGGCGGTGGCCGTACACGCGTGGACGGGTGTAATAATCGATCAGCGGAACCGTGATGTTGGCCAGCAGAACCGCGAAGGCAACCCCATCCGGGTAGCCGCCAAAGCTGCGGATCAACCACACCAGCAGCCCGGCCAGCGCGCCGAAAATCAACCGTCCGCGATTGGTGGTTGAAGCCGTAACCGGATCGGTCAGGATAAAGAACGCCCCCAGCATGGTCGCGCCGGAGAGCAGATGCAGCGGCGGGCTGGCCAGCGTCTGCGGTGAGAACAGCCAGCCCAGCGTCGCGCAGAGACCGAGAGAGAGCAGGAAACTGACAGGAATATGCCAGCGGATCGCCTTTTTCCACAGCAGCAACAGGCCGCCGGCTAACCAGGCGAGGTTGACCCATTGCCAGCCCGCCCCGGCCAGCATGCCGTGATAAATGGGCGCCTGCATGATTTGCCCGACGCTGTGTCCGGCGCGCAGGGCGGTTTTAAAGGTATCGAGCGGGGTCGCCTGGCTGATACCGTCAACACCGGTACGCAGCGCGTTCATATCCGCACCGAGCGCGGTGTGGCCGGTGAAGATAACCTGCAGGTTATCCAGAAAGCCTGGCGTTGTTGCCGCAAGTTCATGTGGCGGCAGCCAGCTGGTCATCTGTACCGGGAAGGAGATCAGCAGCACAACGTAGCCAACCATTGCCGGGTTAAACGGGTTATGTCCCAGCCCGCCATAGAGCTGTTTGGCGATGATCACCGCGAAGACGCTACCCAGCACCACCATCCACCACGGGGCAAGAGGTGGAATGCTGATCGCCAGCAGCACGCCGGTCAGCAGCGCGGCGTTATCACCGAGCGTTACGGCGATCTCTTTGTTGCGTAACTTCAGTACCAGCGCTTCAGCGGCGACGGCGCTTACACAGGCAAGCACCAGCTGGAAAAGGGTTCCCCAGCCGAAAAACCACAACTGCACGGCGAGGCCAGGCATTACGGCCAGGCATACCAGCATCATAATGCGCGATGTCTGGCGCTGGTTATGGGTGTAAGGGGAACTCGCGATTCTGAAAACCATTTAATCCTCGTTAACTGCTTGTTGCGCGGCTTTCCTGGCCTGCACGCGCGCAATCGCGGCGGCGACTGCGGCTTTGCGTGGATCGTCATTTGCGCCAGCGGACTGCTCTTCCTGCTGCGCCGCTTTGCGCGCTTTGGCGCGGGCGATAGCCGCCTCCACCGCCGCTTTACGCGGGTCGACGACGGCAGCGGTTTCAGCTTCGGCTGCCGGAGCCGCCTGCTCGGCCTTACGCGCTTTGGCGCGGGCGATAGCGGCCTCCACCGCCGCTTTACGCGGGTCGACGACGGCTGCGGTTTCAGCTTCGGCTGCCGGAGCGGCCTGTTCGGCCTTGCGCGCTTTGGCGCGGGCGATAGCCGCCTCCACCGCCGCTTTACGCGGGTCGACGACGGCTGCGGTTTCAGCTTCGGCTGCCGGGGCCGCCTGTTCCGCCTTACGTGCTTTGACGCGGGCGATAGCCGCCTCAACCGCCGTTTTGCGCGGGTCGACGACGGCTGCGGTTTCAGCTTCGGCTGTCGGGGCCGCCTGTTCGGCCTTACGCGCCCTGGCGGCGGCTTTGCGTGCCTCGCGAGCGGCAATCGCCTCACTGTTATCCGGTTTTTCGCCGGCAACGATCGTTACCGTCCCGGTTGCGGAGGCGTTTTTCTCACGCACCCGCGCAAGTGCGGCGTTAATTGCATCCTGATCTTTTTCAGCGGGCTGTACGGCCGCTTTTTTATGGCGCTCCTGACGGGCGAGCTTCTCTCGCTCCAGTCGCGCCTGGCGGGCTTCGAAACGTGCTTTTGCTTCGGCGGCGCGCGTCTCTGCCATGGAGATGGCGTAAATTTCCGCCTTTTCCTGCCGGAAATATTGCACCAGCGGAATGTTGCTCGGGCAGACCCAGGCGCAGGCGCCGCACTCGATGCAGTCGGCAATATTGTGTGCAGTCGCTTTATCGTGCAGCTGGCCTTTACTGTACCAGTACAGCTGCTGTGGCAGCAGATCGGCCGGACAGGCATCGGCACAGGCGCTGCAGCGAATGCAGCTCTTCTCATCCTGCGGTTCGCCCATTTCACCGGCGGAAGGGGCAAGCAGACAGTTGGTTATCTTAACGACCGGGACATCGAGCCACGGCAGGGTAAAGCCCATCAGCGGCCCGCCCATGATCACCATCTGATCGCTGCCAGGGCAGAACCCTGCGTTATCCAGAAGGTGTCGCACCGGGGTGCCGAGGCGAGCCCAGACGTTCCCCGGCCGGGAAACAGACTCACCGGTCAGGGTGACCACGCGTTCGGTCAGGGGCTCACCGTCGATAACCGCACGCTTCACCGCATAAGCGGTACCGACGTTTTGCATCAGTACGCCGATATCGGAGGAGCGACCGCCGTGGGGCACCTGTTTACCGGTCAGGATCTGGGTTAACTGCTTTGCGCCCCCTGAAGGGTATTTGGTTGGGATCACCCGCAGGCTGATATCGTGACTGCCTGCCAGTACCGCCCGCAGCATGGAAATGGCCTGCGGCTTGTTGTCTTCAATACCGATCAACACCTCGCGCGGCTGCAGGATGTGGGCAAGGATCCGGATCCCCTCGACAATCTGCGCGGCGCAGTCCTGCATCAGCCGGTCATCAGCGGTGATGTACGGCTCGCATTCGGGGGCGTTGATGATTAGCGTCTGGATTTTATCTCCACCGCCGCCAAGCTTAACGCCGGTCGGGAAACCCGCACCGCCCAGACCGGCGACGCCGTACTGGTGAATACGTTCGATAAGCGCCTCGCGGCTGCGGGCGCGGTAGTCGCTCCATCCGTCGCGATCGATCCAGCGGTCTTCGCCATCGGCGTCGATAATGACGCTCAGTTCGGAGAGGGCCGACGGGTGGGCGACGGTATGAGGGGTAATGGCCACCACTTTGCCGGAGGTCGGCGCGTGAACCGGCAGCATGCGGCCACGTCCAAAGGTCAGCGGCTGTCCGCGCAGCACGCTGTCACCGACGCTGACACACAGCTCGCCTTCCACACCGATATGCTGCTTCAGCGGCATAACGTAGCGCGTCGCCAGCGGAATTTGCCGCAGTGGCGTGCCGCTGGACCGGGTCTTCATTTCCGGCGGGTGAATACCGCCATCAAAGTCCCAAATCTTCTCTTTTCTGAAGGCGGAAAATAACTTAAGCATGTTGTTCCACAGGAATAATGCGAACCGGAATGGTTTCAAGGTCCCACTTCCAGTTATCAGTCGTCGTCTCAACCGGACGCAACGTGATGCACTGCGTCGGGCAGGGAGCCACACAGAGATTGCAGCCGGTGCACAAATCCGCCACCACGGTGTGCATGGCGCGGGTTGCGCCAACAATGGCATCGACCGGACACGCCTGAATACATTTGGTGCAGCCGATACAGTTTGGTTCATCGATCACCGCCAGAACCCGGGCTGGCTCCTGCGCCTGCTCATCGCCGTCGACAGGCTGCGGGTCGACGTTCAGCAGGGCGGCTATTTTCAGCATCACCGCTTCACCGCCTGGCGCACAGCGGTTTATTTTTTCACCCTCTACGCCGACGGCCTCCGCATAGGGGCGACAGCCAGGGTAACCGCATTGCCCACACTGGCTCTGCGGCAGGAGTTGATCGATTTTTTCAACGACGGGATCGTCCTCAACCGCGAAACGGCGAGAGGCATAGCCAAGAATAAGGCCAAACACCAGTCCCAGTACGCTGATACACGCGATGGCAATCCAGACTGTACTCATTACACCTTCACCAGACCGCTGAAGCCCATAAAGGCCAAAGACATTAAACCTGCCGTGACCAGCGCAATCGCGTTACCGCGAAACGGTGCCGGGATATCCGCCGCGGCCAGGCGCTCGCGAATCGAGGCGAACAACACCATGACAAAAGAGAAACCAACGGCGGCGGAAAAACCGTACATCGCCGACTGCAGGAAATTGTGCCCAAGGTTGATGTTCAGCAGCGCGACGCCCAGCACTGCACAGTTGGTGGTGATAAGCGGCAGAAAGATACCGAGCAGGCGATACAGCGCAGGGCTGGTTTTACGCACCACCATTTCGGTAAATTGCACGACAAACGCGATGACCAGGATAAAGGCCAGCGTGCGAAGATAGATAAGCCCCAGCGGGATCAGGATCCAGGTATCAATCAACCATGCGCAGATGGAGGCCATTGTCATGACGAAGGTGGTCGCCAGACCCATCCCCATTGCCGTTTCCAGCTTTTTCGATACGCCCATAAACGGGCACAGGCCAAGAAACTTCACCAGAACGAAGTTGTTCACCAGCACCGTGCCGACAAAGAGCAGTAAGTAATCGGTCATTATTCAGCCTGAAATAAAAAAGCCGCCTATTATCGGACAAAGCGCAACAGGCGACAACAGGTGAACTGTAAGGTTATTACGGGTTCACGAAGGTTTTTTTCACCCGCGCCGAGCGTTTGAAATAGGGCACCAGAAGCGCCGCGGCCAGAAGCGGGAAAAGGAGCTGACGGACGGCCAGCGCATCGGAAACCGGTGAAAAAGCAAAGGCCTTTATCGCCAGCAGCACGGAGATCAGCAGCCAGATAATATAGTGTTTCGGCACGCTTTTACGGCGTTTAAAGAAGGCAATGGCCAGCCACAGCGTGTAGTACCACATGGCGATGGCAAAAACGAACGAGGCAAACCACAGTGCAATACTGACGGTCGGTTGCGACATCAGCGTCTGGATCGCATGCGGCGTGATCAGTGCAGTGGTATAAAGCAGAAGCGCCAGCGATGCGCTTAATAATGCAACCAGCAGCCATGCTAGCGGGGCGAATAACCAGCCTCCAATTTTTTCTCCAGGCGATGCGGTCATGATCTCTCCCAAAAGTCTGCGCGAAACGTGATACAGCAAAATTTGCAGGGCCGAGAGTATATAACATTTCGCGCAGATGGCTACTGACTTATAGTACGTAACGCCATACTGACTTGGGAACTTCACCCACGTTGAACAACTTACCGCCGGAGACCAGCTCTGCACGGCGATGATCCGCTGCGCGGTACATATTGATAATGTCCTGATTATCCGACAGCGTGTAGTTCAGATGGTCAAACAGTTTTTCCAGGCTCTCAAGGGTGCTGATCTTGCGAAATTTTAATAAATAGTCCTGAACTGTCATATTAATAAGTTTCCATATAAAAGTGAGTAATACCCGTTAAGGTAATGCGTTCGAATAATAAACGGATTAATAACGACGTAAACTGCCCACTCAGGCGACGCGATAAAATTAGGAGTTTTCTTTCTGAAGATTCAGGCATCCAGCGATGCCTGGGAGAGAAGGTTAACCCTGTTCAACACGGCTGGCAATATGTAACTGACATAATATGTCACTCTTTTTATTACCGCACGGCGGGTTACTTCGCCTGCACCGCGGCGACCGGCTCCGGCGGCTGGTAGTTATCGATATGGCTGGCAACGCCGAGCAAAATGACCGACACCCCAAGGACTACCCATCCCGCTAATTCAATGAGTCTGTTAATAATTGAAGTCATAATTCGTGTTTATCATTTATCCATAAATACGGGGGTGCGAATTTTACAGCGGGCTGCAGGTTACGGCAAGCGCTTTGGGAACGGTTTCCATAAGGTAAATCAGAAGGTTATAGGAATGTAACAAAAATGGCTGGAGGAGCATGCTAATTTACGGCATATGGCCCATGATTAATCTGTAGCGGTATGAGATTAGCCAGCGTGAAATAAGAACATTACCCGAGGGGGATGCACGATGAGTGAAAATATTCGTGTCGGACTAATTGGTTATGGTTATGCGAGTAAAACATTTCATGCGCCGTTGATTGGCGGCACGCCGGGGATGGAACTGGCGGCGGTAGCAAGCAGCGATGCTGAAAAAGTCCATCTGGACTGGCCTGCCGTTACCGTCGTTTCCGATCCCAGGCATCTGTTTGACGACCCGATGCTGGATATTATCGTGATTGCCACCCCGAACGACACCCACTTTCCGCTGGCGAAAGCGGCGCTGGAAGGGGGGAAGCATGTGGTGGTGGACAAACCTTTCACCGTGACGTTGTCACAGGCGCGAGAGCTGGACGCGCTGGCCAAACGGGTGGGCAGGGTGCTGTCGGTGTTTCATAACCGGCGCTGGGACAGCGATTTCCTTACCCTGAAGGCGCTGCTGGCCGACGGCGTGCTGGGGGAAATTGTCTATTTCGAGTCTCACTTCGATCGCTTCCGTCCGCAGGTGCGTCATCGCTGGCGTGAACAGGCGGGGCCGGGGAGCGGTATCTGGTACGATTTAGCACCGCATCTGCTCGACCAGGCGCTGGCGCTTTTTGGTCTGCCGGTGAGCCTGACGGTCGACCTGGCGCAGCTACGGCCCGGCGCGCAGGCAACAGACTACTTCCATGCGGTATTAAGCTACCCCGAGCGGCGGGTGGTTTTGCACGGAACGCTGTTGGCCGCCGCCGAATCGGCACGCTATATCGTTCACGGTACCCGGGGCAGCTACGTGAAATACGGTCTTGATCCGCAGGAGGAGCGGCTTAAAAACGGCGAACGTTTACCGCAGGAGGACTGGGGCTATGACATGCGGGATGGCATTGTGACCCGGTATGAAGGGGAAGAGCAGGTTCAACAAACCTGGCTTACCAACCCCGGCAACTATCCGGCATATTATGCCGGGATCCGCGATGCGCTTACCGGTACAGGGGAAAACCCGGTGACTGCCAGTCAGGCTATCCAGGTGATGGAGCTTATCGAGCTTGGGATCGAATCGGCCAGACATCGCGCGACGCTGTGTCTGGCGTAATGCGCGACGAGCCGGGCAGCTAACCCGGCTCTGCGCTTATCGCTGTGCAACCTTGTCGCGCAGCGCCTGTTTCTCTTCTGCGCTGAGGAATGCCATCTCCAGGCCGTTGATCTGTGCCTGACGGATCTGCCCGGCGCTCAGGCCGGCCTGCGGCGCGGCAACGGTGTATTCGTGAATAATATCGACCCCCTGAACCGCCGGGTCGTCGGTATTCAGCGACGCCAGTACCCCATGTTGCAGGAAGGTTTTCAGCGGGTGGTGCGCGAGAGAGGGCACGGTGCTGGTCTGAATGTTGGAGGTCAGGCAGGATTCAATGCCAATGCGTTGCGCGGCGAGGAAATCCAGTAGCGCAGGATCGTCCACCGCCTTCACGCCGTGGCCGATACGTTCCGCGCCGAGTTCACGAATCGCCTGCCAGATGCTCTCCGGGCCTGCCGCTTCACCTGCGTGTACGGTAACGTGCCAGCCCGCATCGCGTGCGCGGTTGAAATGGGACAGGAACAGGCTCCCCGGAAAGCCCAGCTCGTCGCCGGCCAGGTCCACGGCGGTGATCCGATCGCGGTGCGCCAGCAGGGCTTCCAGCTCCTGCAGGCAGGCGGCTTCGCCGAAGGTGCGGCTCATGATGCCAATCAGCCGGGCCTGCACATCGAATGTCTGACAACCTTCGCGTACGCCATCAATTACCGCCTCAACCACGCCGGCAACCGGCAGGTTGTGCGTCATCGCCATGTAGCCCGGTGAAAAACGCAGCTCGACGTAGTGCAGGCCATTTCGGGCGGCGTCTTCGATATTTTCGAATGCCACACGACGGCAGGCATCGAGTGAGGCCAGCATCTTCACACCCCAGTCGAGCTTGCTGAGGAAGCTGACCAGATCCGGCTCATTCGAGGTGACCTGTACGTGCGGGATCAGCGCCTCGAGCGTCTGTGCGGGAAGGGATAAATTAAACTGGCGGCCAAGATCGAGAATGGTTTGGGCACGAATGTTGCCGTCAAGGTGGCGGTGAATATCAGTTAAAGGCAGGCGTGTATCAATCATGGTCGCACTCTTTTCTGGTTAAAGTGCGCCACATTATAAAAACAAAACGCAGTAAAAATCTATTTGCGCAAGGGAATATTCCTTTGCGCAAAAGCATCACAGCAGGCTTGTTATCCCGGCGATCAGCCGTTCGACGCCCTGTTCCAGCTTAGTGCGCGGACAGCCTGCATTCAGACGGATGAAGCCGCGCCCCTCTGGCCCGTAGGTGTATCCCGGCATAATGGCCACTTTTTGCTGCTCGATCAGCACGCGTTGCAGGGCATGCTCATCAATGTTTAGCGGACGCAGATCTATCCACGCAAGATAGGTCGCTTCGGGCGGCTGCCAGTTCAGCTGCGGGAAAGCCTGATTGAGCTGTCGGGCGACGTAGCGCAGGTTGTCGGCCAGATAATCCCGCAGCGCATCCAGCCATGCCTCTCCCTGCTGATAGGCGGCGATATGCGCGGTCAGTGCCAGCACCGAAGGGGACGAGAGACCGTCCCGCCCTTTTAACGCGGCGAGATAAGCGCTGCGGCTCTGCTCATCACCAATCAGGGCATATGCCCCGGTCAGGGCCGGAATATTGAAGCTTTTGGAGCCGGAGGTGAGCAGCGCCCATTTGCCGCAGGCGACGTCGCTCCACGGCGTGTGGCGGTGCGTGCCCCAGGTCATGTCCATATGGATCTCATCACTTATCACCGCGACATCGTACCGCGCGCACAGCCCGGCCATGGTCGCCAGCTCATCGCGGGTCCAGACCTTGCCGGTGGGGTTTTGCGGGCTGCATAGCAGCAGGATGCGGTTCTCCGGTTTAGCAAGCATCGCCTCCAGCGCCGCCATATCGCCGTGCCAGCCGGTGCTGTTTTTCGTCATCGGCACAGGCGCAACGCGGCGTTGATTGCCCTCAATAGCCTTATAGAAGGCGTCGTAGGCCGGCGTATGAACCACCACGCCCTCGCCGGGGCGAGACCACTGGCGGATCAGCTCTGAGACCATATATATGACCGACGGACCGTACACGAGGCTCCCGGTGTCGATCTGGCTGTTAAAACGCCGGGTAAACCAGTGGGACACGGCGGCGAGAAACGCCGCGTTGTTCCAGCGACTGTAGCCAAACACGCCATGATTGATTCGCTGATGCAGGGCCTCGGTAATACAGGGCGCGGTGGCGAAATCCATATCGGAAATGGTAAAGGGCAGCAGGTCGGCGGTGCCGAAGCGGTCAGCGACGTAATCCCATTGGGTGCACCAGGTGCCGTGTCGATCCACGACGGTTGAGAAATCAAACATCAGGTTGTCCTTAAGGTAAAACCCCCTCATGGTGAGGGGGCAAGGTATCAGGCTTCAACTGTTCGCATCAGGGTCGCCAGCTCATCTTTCACCGACTGGACCTGCGGCCCGATAACCACCTGCAAATTATGCTGATTCAGCTGTACCACGCCGATAGCCCGGTTCGCTTTCAGGGCGTTGGTATCGACCTTCGACATATCTGCCACCGACAGGCGCAGTCGGGTGATGCAGTTATCCAGAGAGGTAATGTTATCCGCACCGCCCAGCGCCGCCAGAATGGCAGGGGTGTTATAGCCGGATTTGCCCACCGTGCCAGCAACCACCTGTTCTACGCTGGTTGTGCTCTCGGCATCGCGACCCGGCGTTTTAAGGTTAAAGTGGCTGATGGCGAAACGGAAGATCCCGTAGTACACCGCGAACCAGATCGCCGCCACAACCGGCACCAGATACCACTTTGTCGACAGGCCGTGCAGAATACCGAACACCACGAAATCAATCACGTTACCGTCAGTATTGCCGATGGTCACGCCCAGCACCGCCATAACCGTAAAGCCAAGGCCCGTCAGCACGGCGTGAATGAGATACAGCACCGGCGCGACGAACAGGAACAGGAACTCTATAGGTTCAGTGGTTCCGCCCACCACGCAAGCGATGACGCCGGAAATCAGCAGACCTTTAATTTTATGACGGTTTTCCGGACGTGCGCAGTGGTACATCGCCAGCGCCGCACCCGGCAGGCCGCCGAGGAAGGCCGGCATTTTACCCTGCGACAGGAAGCGGGTCGCGCTCTCGGAGAAGCCATGCGTCGTCGGGCAGCTCAGCTGCGCCTGGAAGATGGTTAACGCCCCGCTTACGGAATGGCCGCACACGTCCATGGTGCCGCCGGCTTCGGTAAAGCGGATCAGGGCCACCAGAATATGCTGCAGTCCAAACGGCAGCAGCAGGCGCTCGCCGGTGCCGAAGATCATCGGGCCAAAATCGCCGGCGCCGTTAATAATGCGGCCAATGCCGTTGATCCCCAGTGCGAAGACCGGCCAAATCAGCGGGATGATCAGGCCAAACAGCCCCATCACCACGAGGGTGACGATCGGCACAAAGCGGGTACCGCCAAAGAAGGCCAGCGCGTCAGGCAGGCGAATATTGTGGAAGCGCTCGTGCAGCATCCAGATGATCACCCCGGCGATCACTGCCCCGAGGATCCCGGTATCAATAGACTGAATACCGATCACGCTCTGAATGTTGTTCGCCTTGAGTACGGCGGCATCGGTGGTCGGCAGAATGCCCTTTGCGGTCAGCCAGAAGTTGACCGCCAGGTTCATGACCGCGTAGCCGACAAAACCGGCAAACGCCGCAACGCCTTTATTTTCGCGCGCCAGGCCAAGCGGGATAGCGATACAGAACATAACCGGCAGGAAGCTAAAGGCAAAGGAGCCAACCTTACTCATCCAGATAAAAATCGCCTGCAGCACAGGATGACCCAGCAACGGGATCAGCGTGATGACATCGTTACTGCTCAGCGAACTGCCGATCCCGAGCATGATCCCGCAGAACGAGAGGAGCGCCACGGGCAGCATAAAGGTTTTACCCAGTTGCTGGAAAAACTCCCACAGCGATATTTTTTGTGCTGCTTTCGCCGTCATAAAACGACTCCTTTATGGTTAAAATAGATTTACCGGCCTCAGTGCTGCGAGAAGATAAAACGTTTTATCAAATTTTAGTGCGCGCCAAATCACATTCTCAGGCTTTGACTGGTAGTATAAAGATAACG
Organism: Pseudomonadota bacterium; assembly: GCA_023425455.1. Classification (GTDB taxonomy): domain Bacteria; phylum Pseudomonadota; class Gammaproteobacteria; order Enterobacterales; family Enterobacteriaceae; genus Enterobacter. The sequence goes on from JAFACP010000231.1 coordinate 14,258, forward strand.
TATTGATAAAACGTTTTACTGATCTCATTCTCAGGGAGTCACGCTCACACATGGCGGAAGCGAAAAAGATCACCATCAATGACGTCGCACTTGCGGCTGGCGTCTCCGTCAGTACCGTTTCGCTGGTATTAAGCGGCAAGGGGCGTATCTCACCGGCGACCGGTCAGCGGGTTAATGAAGCCGTAGAGCAGCTGGGGTTCGTGCGTAACCGCCAGGCTTCAGCGCTGCGCGGCGGGCAAAGCGGCGTTATCGGGCTGATTGTGCGCGATCTCAGCTCGCCGTTTTATGCAGAGCTGACCGCCGGACTTACCGAAGCGCTTGAAGCGCAGGGGCGGATGGTGTTTTTACTCCACGGCGGGCGCGAAGCGGAACAGCTGCTCCAGCGTCTGGATATGCTGCTCACTCAGGGGGTGGACGGGGTGGTGATCGCCGGGGCATCGGGAGTGAGTGAAGCACTCTGCGAGCGGGCGGCGGCGAAGGGGGTACCGCTGGTGTTTGCCTCGCGGGCCAGCTATCTCGACGAGGCCGATACCCTGCGCCCGGACAATATGCAGGCGGCACAAATGCTGACCGAACATCTTATTCGTCGCGGGCATCAGCGCATTGCCTGGCTGGGAGGGAAAAGCTCTTCGCTGACCCGCGCGGAACGCGTGGGAGGCTACTGCGCCACGCTTATCAAGTATGGTCTGCCTTTTCACAGCGAATGGGTTGTGGAGTGCGAGTCAAGCCAGAAAAAGGCCGCAGAGGCGATAGGCGCGCTGCTGCGCCACAGTCCGACGATAGGCGCAGTGATTTGCTATAACGACACCATCGCCATGGGGGCCTGGTTTGGCCTGATCCGCGCCGGGCGTCAGAGCGGTGAGGGTGGGGTGGACACGTTCTTCGAAAGCCAGGTGGCACTGGGGGCGTTTGCCGACGTCATGGAGAATGCGCTGGATGATTTGCCGATTGTCTGGGCAACCACCCCGGCCCGCGAAATGGGCTATACGCTGGCGGACAGGATCATGCAGCGGATCGAAAAGGCCGACGTTGCGGCCGGACACCAGATCGTCCCCGCCCGGCTGGTGACGGTAAAATAAGCGAGACTCCCGCGCCTGCTGTTACTTTTTCGGCAGGCGCGTCAGAATGGTCTGGCCAATATAATTGCTCCAGTTAAAGCTGTTCTGCAGCACCACTACCGCGTTTTGATTCTGTCTGTCGAAGCCGATGTAGCTGGCGTACCCGCCAATATAGCCCACCTGGTAGGTTATCCTGCGATCCCCCTCTTCGTCGCTTACCCAGGCAATATTGGCCGCCTCTTTCTGACGATAAAACCAGGTCTGGTTAACATCCCTGAACGCCTGATTAAGCGCGGGGCTGTCGGTATCGCTGATGTGTGCGCGGGCGTAGGTCGCCAGGTCGCGGGCGCTGCTGTACAGGCTTGCCGCGCCGACCATATTTCCGCTAAAGGTCCAGTCCGGGGTCAGCGCCCCCCGGCGGATAAATTTTGGCTGATCCCCGGCGTGCCCCAGCGCCCGACGCGGATAGGCCTTAAGCGTTGTCGGCTGATAGCTGCTGTTATGCATCCCAAGCGGCGTGAAAATCATCCGCCGCGCCAGCGTCTCAATGGACTCTCCGGTATGGCTACGCACGATATAGTCCAGCACGGCGTAGCCGATATTGGAATAGTGCGGCTCCTGTGATTCAGGGGCGCTGAAGTCGCTGAGCCAGTTGAGGACACTGTCCTGATCAAGCCCCATATAGAAATTCTCGCCGCTGCTGAAGTAGCTGAGCAGATTTTCCAGCGTCAGCAGATCCATCGGCTGACGGGGGAGCCCGGAGGTGTGGGTCGCCAGCTGCAGGAGGGTGATCGTTTTGGCATCATTGCTCAA
>JAFACP010000245.1 GCA_023425455.1 Pseudomonadota bacterium
TTGGCTAAATCGAGCATCATTCGATCATGCTCGTCGCAAAAATACCAGCGCCAGTTATCGTCAGGTTTAATTCGCATGTCTCTCTCCGGTCCCCAAACGCCCTGTTCTAAAAATGTCCTGATTGTCGCTTCGCTTATAACATCAATAATAAAAGACCATAATGTTTAAATAAGCAACAGTGACGGAATATAAAACAACCAGGGCTGGAAATAAAGCCCTGGTTGTCTGATAAGGCGGAAAAGATTAGATATGAGTGACGATTTCTTTAATCAGCTGCGGACCTTTAAAAATAAATCCGGAATAGATTTGCACCAGCGTCGCCCCTGCTGCGATCTTCTCGCGGGCAGCAATAACGGAATCAATGCCACCTACGCCAATAATCGGCAGTCGACCATTTAATTCCGCTGACAGAGCACGAATAATTTCTGTACTTTTTAATTGCAGCGGACGGCCACTTAAACCTCCCGCTTCGTCACAGTTTTTCATTCCTGCCACGAGAGAACGATCCAGCGTCGTATTGGTCGCAATAACACCATCAATATTATGGCGAACTAAACTATCGGCCACCTGGATCAATTCCTCGAGAGAAAGATCCGGCGCGATCTTAACGGCCACTGGAACATATTTATGGTGGATCGCCTGAAGCTCACTTTGTTTATTTTTAATGGCGCTGAGAAGCGCATCAAGCGCTTCGCCATATTGTAACGAACGTAGCCCCGGGGTATTCGGTGAAGAAATATTCACCGCGATATAACCGGCATAGGCATAGACTTTTTCCATACAAATCAGATAGTCATCTTTGCCCTGCTCGACTGGCGTGTCTTTATTTTTGCCAATATTGATGCCGAGTATGCCATCGAAATGGGCCTTTTTGACATTCTCAACCAGATGATCGACGCCCAGGTTATTAAAGCCCATGCGGTTGATCAATCCTTCGGCTTCCACCAGGCGGAACAGACGCGGCTTATCATTGCCGGGCTGCGGACGTGGGGTAACGGTACCGATTTCGATGGCACCAAACCCCATCGCGCCCAGCGCATCAATGCACTCGCCGTTTTTGTCCAGACCGGCCGCCAGGCCCAGTGGGTTCTTAAAGGTCAGGCCCATGCATTGCACAGGTTTTTCAGGCACGTTTTGACGTACCAGCGCTTCCAGCGGCGTCCCTGTAATACGACGTAACTGCTGGAATGTAAATTCATGAGCGCGCTCAGGATCGAGCTGGAAAAGGGCTTTACGAACGAAGGGGTAGTACATGAACTCTCCTGGATTCCCGGTGTGCAAACCGGGAGGGGATTATCTGCGATCCTGCCGGGAAAGGGAATTGACCTGCGGCAAAAAAAGCCATCTAAACCGCAAACGTTTACCTGGTCGCTCGTTTCTTATGCAGTTTAGTGATTTTGAATTGCGTATAAATCATTTAGTGGAATAACACGGCGGTGTCACACTCCTTAAATGTTATTAATGTTAGTCAAAAGCAAACAATTAGTTATAAGGAGAAGACATGCGCGTCATCACTCTGGCCGGAAGTCCACGCTTTCCTTCCCGCTCCAGCGCGTTGCTGGACTATGCCCGGGAAAAACTCCATGCCCGGGATGTTGAAGTCTGCCACTGGCATCTGCACAACTTCGTCCCTGAAGATCTTCTGTACGCCCGTTTTGATAGCCCGGCGCTGAAGACGCTGACGGAGCAGCTGACGACCGCCGATGGCTTAATCGTGGCCACGCCGGTCTATAAAGCCTCCTTTTCCGGCGCGCTGAAAACGCTGCTCGATCTGCTGCCGGAACGCGCGCTGGAGGGCAAAGTGGTGTTGCCGCTGGCAACGGGCGGGACGGTGGCCCATTTGCTGGCGGTCGATTATGCCCTGAAGCCGGTGCTCAGTGCGCTAAAGGCACAGGAGATCCTGCACGGGGTCTTCGCTGACGATGCCCAGGTTATCGACTATCAACACCAGCCCCGCTTCACCCCGAATTTGCAGTCTCGCCTTGATGGCGCTCTCGAGACCTTCTTCCAGGCGCTGCGCCGCAGAGAGACGCAGACCCCCACCCTTCATCAGGCGCAAGGAGTTGTTCATGCTTAGAACTCTGACTCACCTCGGACTGGCAGGACTGATGGCCTTTTCGTCACTGCTCCTCGCGGCGGAGCCGGCGCCGGAAAATCTGCGTATCGGCTATCAGAAAGGCAGCGTCAGTATGGTGCTGGCCAAAAGTCACCAGATGCTGGAAAAACGCTTCCCGCAGACGCACTTCTCGTGGGTCGAGTTCCCGGCCGGACCGCAAATGCTGGAGGCGCTAAACGTCGGGAGTATTGACCTCGGCAGCACCGGCGATATTCCGCCGATCTTTGCGCAAGCTGCAGGTGCCGATCTGCTTTACGTTGGCGTCGAGCCAGCCAAACCAAAAGCTGAAGTCATACTGGTTGCAGAACATAGCGCCATTAAGAGCGTTGCGGAACTCAAAGGTCATAAGGTCGCCTTCCAGAAAGGTTCCAGCTCGCACAACCTGCTGCTGCGCGCCCTGCAGGAAGCGGGACTTAAGTTCAGCGATATCCAGCCTGTCTATCTGACGCCTGCCGATGCCCGTGCCGCGTTCCAGCAGGGTAACGTCGACGCCTGGGCTATCTGGGATCCGTACTACTCCGCCGCCTTACTGCAGGGCGGCGTGAGGGTCTTAAAAGACGGCAGCACGCTGAAGCAGACCGGCTCCTTCTACCTGGCGACCCGCCCGTACGCCGAAAAAAACGGTGCCTTTATCCAGGGCGTGCTCGATACCTTCACCCAGGCTGATGCCCTTACCCGAAGCCAGCGTCAGCAGAGCATCACCCTGCTGGCGAAAAGCATGGGGTTACCTGAGCCGGTGATTGCCAGCTATCTCGATCATCGCCCTCCAACCACCATCACCCCTGTCGACGCGCACGTTGCCGTACTCCAGCAGCAAACCGCCGATCTCTTTTATCAAAACCGCCTGCTGCCAAAACCGGTGGATATTCGCCAGCGCATCTGGCAAGGCGCCGGCCCACAAGGAGCAAAATCATGAGTCTGAATCTTTTCTGGTTTTTACCCACCCACGGTGACGGACACTATCTTGGCACTGAAACGGGCTCCCGTCCGGTCGACCACGGCTACCTGCAGCAAATTGCGCAGGCGGCAGATCGAATCGGTTTTACCGGCGTGTTGATCCCCACCGGACGCTCCTGCGAAGATGCCTGGCTGGTCGCTGCCTCAATGATCCCGGCGACCCAGCGCCTGAAATTCCTGGTCGCACTGCGTCCGGGCGTGGTCTCCCCCACCGTGGCTGCACGGCAGGCTGCGACGCTTGACCGGCTGTCTAACGGGCGTGCGCTGTTTAACCTGGTGACCGGCAGCGATCCGCAGGAGCTGGCGGGCGACGGCGTATTTCTCGACCACACCGAACGTTATGAAGCCTCCGCCGAATTCACCCGCGTCTGGCGTCGTCTGCTTGAGGGTGAAACCGTCACCTTTGAAGGCAAACATATCCATGTTCGTGATGCAAAGCTCTACTTCCCGCCGCTGCAGCAGCCGCGTCCGCCTCTCTACTTCGGCGGATCGTCAGATGTGGCGCAGGAACTGGCGGCCGAACAGGTTGACCTGTATCTGACGTGGGGCGAACCACCGGAGCTGGTCAAAGAGAAGATTGCCCAGGTGCGCGCCAGAGCCGCCGCGCATGGGCGTAAAGTGCGCTTTGGTATTCGCCTGCATGTGATTGTACGCGAAACCAATGAAGAAGCCTGGCAAGCTGCTGACCGTCTGATCTCGCATCTGGACGATGCCACTATCGCGAAAGCGCAGGCCGCCTTTGCGAAAACCGACTCCGTCGGGCAGCAGCGAATGGCGGCACTGCACAACGGCAGGCGCGAGGATCTGGAGATCAGCCCGAACCTGTGGGCAGGTGTCGGCCTGGTGCGCGGCGGTGCCGGTACGGCGCTGGTCGGCGATGGCCCCACCGTTGCGGCGCGGATCAACGAATATGCGGCGCTGGGTATCGACAGCGTTATCCTCTCCGGCTATCCGCATCTGGAAGAGGTCTACAACGTCGGTGAACTGTTATTCCCGCATCTGGACGTTGCGATCCCGGACATTCCGCAGCCCCGGCCTCTGCAGCTTCAGGGCGAAGCGGTAGCTAACGCCTTTATTCCGCGTAAAGTCGCGCAGAGCTAAGGAGTCGCCATGTCTGCCCTCTCACAAAAATGGTTGCTGCGTGCTGCCCCCTGGTTTTTGCCCGTCGGCATTGTCGCTATCTGGCAACTCGCGTCGTCCACCGGCTGGCTGTCGAGCCGTATTCTGCCCTCTCCGGAGGGCGTTGTTGAAGCGTTCTGGTCACTCAGCGCCAGTGGGGAGCTGTGGCAGCACCTGGCAATCAGCTCATGGCGCGCGCTGATCGGTTTTTCCATCGGCGGCAGCATCGGCCTGACGCTCGGGCTTATTAGCGGGTTATCCCGCTGGGGGGAGCGGTTGCTGGATACCTCCATTCAGATGTTGCGTAACGTGCCGCATCTGGCGCTGATCCCGTTAGTGATCCTGTGGTTTGGCATCGATGAAAGCGCCAAAATCTTTCTCGTGGCGCTGGGAACGTTGTTCCCGATTTACATCAACACCTGGCACGGGATCCGCAGTCTCGATCGCGGACTCGTGGAGATGGCGCGAAGCTATGGTTTGTCCGGTTTTGCGTTATTCAGGCACGTGATCCTGCCCGGCGCCCTGCCC
>JAFACP010000281.1 GCA_023425455.1 Pseudomonadota bacterium
GTCACGTACCGTACATGCTCCTTCACAGAGCCTGTCCTGCGGACAGACGCGGCCGGTGACCTCCGGTAAACAGTTGGTCTGGTGCGAAAGTTCAGCGGCCCCGGCGATATCCCCGGCCTTAACCCGCTCAATCCAGCGGGGAATGGTATTGTGCAGCGGGCACGTCCATTCGCAGATGCTGTGTTTGCCGCAGGTCAGGCAGCGCGCGGCTTCCCGCCCGGCCTGCTGTGGGCTAAACGGCTGATAGATTTCGTTAAAATGGTGCGAACGCGTTTCTGCGGGCAGTTTATCGGGCTCACCACGCGCGCCCCGCGTCTGTAACTGCTGCAGCATTGTCTGCGACGCGGCTGGCGGCGCCGTTTCATCCTGGCAGGGCTGCATCTCCCTCGCGGCCATGCGCAGCCGCCGTGCTTTCACCAGCGAATCGAGAACCGCGGGCGTGGCAAGCGTCAGGACATCCGCAGGGCAATTTTCGACACAGGCCGGACCGTGAGCTCTCTGCTGGCAAAGGTCACATTTAACGGCCGACGCCTTCACCTTGCCGTCACCGCGCGGGGTGAGGATAATGTCGATTGTGCCAAACGGCAGGCCACCGCACAGGCTTTACAGCCGATGCATTTTTGTTGGTTCACCTGTACGCTGTCGCCAGATTTGCTGATGGCACCGTTAGGGCAGCTTTGCGCGCAGGGGGCATTTTCGCAGTGGTGACAGGTGACGGGGCCCTGCTTCGCGCCGGATCGCACCACCGAAATACGGGGGTGGAACTGCCGCTCGCTCAGGACATGCTGCTCGCCATTATGCGCCATCACGCAGGCGACTTCGCACGCACGACACCCAATACATTGCTGGCTGTTGGCCATAATAAAACGATTCATAACGTACCTGCTTCCGGTTTAATAACCTTATTCTTTATATGAATATTGTATTTACCCACGGCGGCGATTTCAGGCAATGTTCAAATGCCCAGGACGCCTGACTATTTACCGTGAACCTGTGGCAGATCAATTTATTTCAGTACAGATGAAACTCTGTTTCAGCTGGTGACTTTACTCTTCAGGAAGCTGTTTTGTGACCGTAAAACGACCCGTTTCCGGAAGCCTTGCGTGGGCTTTCTTTTCGATTATCGTCTTATCCGTACTGACCAGCGCCGTGGCGCTGCTGACGCTGTCAAGCAGCCAGCGCGATGCCGAGGCCATCAATATCGCAGGTTCGCTGCGTATGCAGAGCTACCGGCTGGGCTATGAGATGCAGCGGGTGAGCCCGGATCTCACCCGCCACCGCGCGCGCTGGACGCACACCCTGAGCGCGCCGGCGCTGCAGACCCTAAACCGCTGGTATGTCCCGGAGGATGTCAGGCAGCGCTATCAGCAGCTGCATCTTGCCTGGCAGGAGATGGATCAGCACATTGCCGCCGGCGATATGCGCTGGTATCAGACGCACATTGAGGATTTCGTCGGCCGCATAGACGCCTTTGTGCTGGCGCTGCAACATTACACCGAGAATAAAATAACGCTGGTGATCCTGATGTCGCTGGCAGGCGGGCTGGGGATCCTGCTGCTGGCGCTGTTTACCCTGCGGCGGTTCCGCCTGCAGGTCGTCGCCCCCCTGAACCAGCTTGTCGCGGCCAGCGAGCGCATTGAGCAGGGGCAGTTTGACATTCCGCTGACCAGCGGCGGCCTGCCGAACGAGCTTGGTCAGCTTTCCCGCGCCTTTAACCATATGTCAGCCGAACTGGATACGCTCTATCGCTCCCTTGAGCAATCCGTCGCCGAAAAGACCCGCCATCTGCATGACGCGCACCAGCAGCTCGAAATGTTATTCAAATGCTCGCAGGCGCTGAACACCGGCCAGATAGACAGCCACTGCTTCAGGCATATTTTACAGATCGTGCATCAACACACCCGGATGCACTTCCTTGAACTGCGCACCCGCGACGACTGGCGGCTGTATGAGGGCACAGAAACCGACGATGTGCCAGTGCACAGCCTGCCGGTGCTGATGCAGGACACGCTGTACGGCGAGCTGCGCTGGCAAAGTGAGACGGTCGGGGTCGACGCCCCGCTGATGAAAAGCGTGGCCACGATGCTGGGACGCGGTCTCTATTTCAACCAGGCGCAAAAGCATTATCAACAGCTCCTGTTGATGGAGGAGCGTGCCACCATCGCCCGCGAACTGCACGACTCACTGGCGCAGGCGCTCGCCTATTTACGTATTCAGCTGGCGCTGCTTAAACGCGCCGTTCCGCAGGAGGATGACGCCGCTCAGACCATCATCACCGACTTCTCCCGCGAGCTGAATAACGCCTGGCTGCAGCTGCGTGAGCTGCTTACCACCTTCCGTCTGACCCTGAATCACGCGAATCTGCCTGCGGCTCTGCAGGAGTCGCTGGACGGATTGCAAAGCCAGACAAGCGCGGAGCTTATCCTCGACTGTCGTCTCTCCTCGCTGGCGCTGGATGCGCAAAACCAGGTGCATCTGCTGCAGATCGTTCGTGAAGGGGTGCTGAACGCCATTAAACATGCCGGGGCGAGCGAGATTACGGTCAGCTGTATCACCTCGGCGCAGGGGCAACATACCCTGACCATTCGCGATAACGGCATCGGGATTGGCGACGCCAGCGAGCCGCCGGGCCATTATGGGCTCAACATCATGCGCGAGCGGGCCGCAAGGCTCGGCGGTGCACTCCACTTTTCCCGGCCGCAAACCGGCGGAACGCTGGTCAGCGTAACCTTTCCTTCGCGTACGGGTAAATAACGGTAAATTCACGGCGCTGGCCGGCGTAAGCGCGACTTAACCGGCGATACTTCCCCCGGACGCTGACGTGGCGAGGCGAGGCGGTGTAAACGCGCATGATAATTTACATTATCTCCTTTATTTCTCCACGTTTGGCCTGTGCCTTGCCGCTACAGTGTTGCGGACAACTAACAATAATGACGTGCTGCAAAACGAGGTCATCTTTTCATGGCGAATTTCTTCATCGATCGCCCCATTTTTGCCTGGGTGCTTGCCATTCTGCTGTGTCTGACGGGCGTCCTGGCGATTACGTCGCTGCCTGTTGAGCAATACCCCGATCTGGCGCCGCCGAATGTGCGTATCACCGCAAATTATCCGGGCGCTTCGGCGCAGACGCTGGAAAACACCGTCACCCAGGTGATTGAGCAGAATATGACCGGGCTCGATAACCTGATGTATATGTCTTCCCAGAGCAGCGCCACCGGCCAGGCTACGGTCACGCTCAGCTTTAAGGCGGGGACCAACCCGGATGAAGCGCTACAGCAGGTGCAAAACCAGCTGCAGTCGGCCCTGCGTAAACTGCCGCAGGCCGTGCAGAACCAGGGGGTTAATGTCCGCAAAACCGGCGACACCAACATTCTGACCATTGCCTTTGTTTCGACCGACGGCTCAATGGACAAGCAGGACATCGCGGATTACGTCGCCAGTAATATCCAGGATCCGCTCAGCCGCATTAACGGCGTCGGCGATATCGATGCCTACGGCTCACAATACTCGATGCGTATCTGGCTCGATCCCAACAAGCTGAACAGCGTCCAGATGACCGCTACCGACGTGACAAACGCCATTAAATCGCAGAATGCGCAGATAGCCGTCGGCCAGCTGGGCGGGACGCCATCGGTGGATAAGCAGGCGCTGAACGCAACCATTAACTCGCAGTCGCTGCTCCAGACGCCGGACCAGTTCCGCAATATTACCCTGCGGGTGAATCAGGACGGCTCTGAGGTGCGCCTTGGCGATGTCGCCACGGTGGAAATGGGGTCAGAAAAATATGACTACCTGAGCCGCTATAATGGCGACCAGGCCTCAGGACTGGGGGTGAAACTGGCTTCCGGTGCGAACGAAATGGCCACCGCCGGGCTGGTGTTAAACCGCCTGGATGAGCTCTCGCACTATTTTCCGCACGGACTGGAGTACAAAGTCGCCTACGAGACCACCTCGTTCGTTAAAGCCTCGATTGAAGATGTGGTAAAAACCCTGCTGGAAGCGATCGCCCTGGTCTTTCTGGTGATGTACCTGTTCCTGCAAAACTTCCGCGCCACCCTGATCCCAACGATTGCCGTCCCGGTGGTGCTGCTGGG
>JAFACP010000351.1 GCA_023425455.1 Pseudomonadota bacterium
CTATGGCCCTGGTACGAGCGCTGAACAAAATGACGAAAGCAGGTATGCCTGAAAGCGTGCGTATTGCCTGAAAACACAACCCGCTACGGGGGAGACTTACCCGAAATCTGATTTATTCAACAAAGCCCCGTTTCAGGCTTAAATTCGGGCGGTGCAGCATAACGCTACGCAATTGACCAATTTCAGAACCGACGTAATGCTTTTCCATAATTATTCCTTTAACTTTTTTAGAATAAAAAGGGCTGAGCCATGCGGATGTATTTGCATGGCACTTAAGCTCAATTGATTTCACGGCTCATAGTAGGCACTTCAATAATGCGGATTGTGATATTGCTCACGCGAAAATAGATATTGAATAGCGTTATTTCGATTGCATGATTCGCATCAGAGAATCGTGAAATAACAATAAGTGGCGGGTGAATAACTACGCAGTATTTTATGGCGTTATTTGCACTTGTTATTATTTTGTAGAGTGGTGAATATTAATTTTTTTATTTAATGCATTGATTTTAATGAATTTTTGTTTTGATGGGGAATCAATATGCATTTCGGGTAATTAACTATCTGGCGCATAACGAAAATCGATAAATAACTATGCGGCTGGTGTGCAAATAACCCGGATAGCAAAGTGTGAGGCCGCGAGGAGTTTTGTCATTAACGCTTTCCAGTCAGGGGGTTAGGTTTTGAGAGCCGTGGGCGCGGCCAGCGTATTATGCATAACCGGTGCATAATTGCCTGCCGGGAGTTAACAGCAAATTAACAGCGCGGGCGATAAACATGCGCTCGCGCAACTCTGCGGCAAAAAGGGCTGGTATGGCAGTGGCAATTCTCGTATAAAAAGAATAAATGAAACGACGTTTTATATTGAGGATTTGAACATGATTACTGGCAACATCCACCATCTGCAGTCCTGGCTGCCGGACGCGCTGCGTCAGGCCATTGAGCATGTAAAGGCGCATGTGACCGACGCCACGCTGCCCGGCAAACACGATATCGACGGCAACAATCTGTTTTATCTGGTTTCGGAAGACATGACCCAGCCGTTCGCCGAGCGCCGCGCCGAGTACCACGCGCGCTATCTGGATATCCAGATTGTGCTCAGGGGCCAGGAAGGGATGACCTTCAGCACCCTGCCGCACGGCAAACCGGACACCGACTGGCTGGCGGACAAAGATATCGCCTTCCTGGCGGAAGGTGATCAGGAGAAAACGGTGGTGTTAAGCGAAGGGGATTTCGTGGTCTTCTATCCGGGTGAAGTGCACAAGCCGCTGTGCGCCGTCGGTACGCCTGCCCGGGTGCGTAAGGTGGTGGTGAAGATGCTGGTGGCGTAACGGCGCGGTTTCCCTCTCCCGGTGGGAGAGGGGCTACTCAGCCAGTTCGATCCGGTTTCTGCCCTTCTCTTTGGCGCGGTACAGCGCGCTGTCGGCCTTCTTCATCAACGCCTGCTGCGTTTCACCATAGCCACGAAAACCGACGCCGATACTGACCGATATCGCTTCGCCATCCATCATCTGGATAGTGCGGGCGTTGGTGCGGATGGCCTCCGCACAGGCAATCACCTCGGCGCGGGGCAGCCCTTCGACGATCACCGCAAACTCTTCTCCGCCGATGCGCGAGGGCTTGAGCCGCGCACCGGGGAGGCTGGCTAACTGTTTGCCGAATTCAGACAGCACCTCATCGCCGGTGATGTGTCCCCACTTGTCATTAATTTTTTTAAAGAAATCAATGTCGATAATCATCAGCGCCAGCAGCTTGCTGCTGTTGTTTTTGAGGGACTCAACAAAATGGCGGCGGTTCGGGAGGCGGGTGAGCTCATCCTGCATAGAGCGGGAGTGCGCCGCCGCAAACAGCGAGTTCATCCTCAGGATAAGGCGGTAGATGCTGATCACCGTCAGCAGCATCCCGGAGAGGCGGAACAGATCTTCGCAGAAATAGCCCATCCACTTCGGCTGGCGAAAGATCTCATCCATAAAATCAAAGGTACTGCCCACCACCCACAGCGACAGCCCGTTGACGGTCAGCTTCAGGGAGAGATCCGTGACCGCGATGCGGGCGGTATTCCACAGGGTAAAGATCAGAAACAGCAGCGCGATGAAATCGATATACACGCCGGGGTTGCTGAGGATCTCCAGCGTGCTGCCAATGGGCGGCCCGGAGAGAAACGCCACGATGGCGGCAAAGCTGACGGCGAGAATAACGCGATAACATACCGCGCGCCTGAAATGACCGGTTGATGGATGGATCATAATGCCTTACTGGGGGGCGTGTTGAGCGGTGTCGTTTTTGTCGGCGTATGGTAATGGATCCCACTCCGCCGCTCTACCGCACTGCGTAAATATCATCCTTTATAAGGCGTATTTAGATTACTGGAATATAAAATCAGCGGCTGCCGCGCGAGGGTTGACGAAAACCACGGTTTTATTCTGAGGGTTTTTAGAGCGCGAAAAAACGCCCGCAAGAGGCGTTTACTATTTTTCCGGAGCCGGTGGCCATGACGCTGAGGTGATGATGGCCATCGCTAAATACCTTTGTTTATTGCGGGTATTGAGCGCGGATGTTATCGCAGGCGCCTTCCGGCGCCCGTCACCCTTACTCGCCGAGAGTCGCCACCATCACCGCTTTGATGGTGTGCATACGGTTTTCGGCCTGGTCGAAGACGATGCTCGCCGGCGATTCAAACACCTCGTCGGTCACTTCCATGCCGCCGTGCAGATCGTACTCTTTCGCCATCTGTTTGCCGAGGGTGGTCTGGTCGTCGTGGAAGGCCGGCAGACAGTGCAGGAACTTCACGTTCGGGTTGCCGGTAAGCGCCATCATCTGCGCGTTCACCTGGTAGCCGCGCAGCAGGGCGATACGCTCCGCCCACTTCTCTTTGGCTTCGCCCATCGATACCCAGACGTCGGTGTAGATGAAGTCCGCCCCTTTCACCCCGGCGGCCACATCTTCGGTGAGGGTGATTTTGCCGCCGTGCTTCTCCGCCAGCGCGCTGCACTCCGCCACCAGGCTCTCTTCCGGCCAGCAGGCTTTTGGCGCCACCAGGCGCAGATCCAGCCCGGTCAGCGCGGCGGCCTCCAGCATCGAGTTGCCCATGTTGTTGCGCGCATCGCCGGCGTAGACCAGCGTCATCTGGTTAAAGGCTTTGCCCGGCAGATGCTCCTGCATGGTCAGCAGATCTGCCAGCAGCTGCGTCGGGTGGAACTCGTTGGTCAGCCCGTTCCACACCGGTACGCCGGCGTACTGCGCCAGCGTCTCGACAACCTCCTGACCGTGGCCGCGATACTGAATGCCGTCGTACATCCGCCCGAGCACCCGCGCGGTATCTTTAATTGACTCTTTATGCCCGATCTGGCTGCCGCTCGGCCCTAAATACGTGACGCGCGCGCCCTGGTCAAATGCGGCAACTTCGAAAGAGCATCGTGTGCGTGTTGAGTCTTTTTCGAAGATGAGCGCGATGTTTTTACCGGTAAGTTTTTGTACTTCCTTGCCATTTTTTTTATCAGCTTTGAGCCGGGCGGCAAGTGTCAGCAGAGAGGTGAATTGTGCAGGCGTAAAGTCGAGTAATTTCAGAAAGTGTTTCTTGTACAGATCAGACATTTTATCCTCACATGGCGAACGCCACTTATTGAATTAAAATTCACTTTATATGTATGAATATTCATTTGCAACCCCGTTGCACAAATCTTTCTTACCAAAGGTGGAGGCAAACACGTCCGTGTGTGAAAATAGAAGTATCTGCCGCACTTTAAAGAGGAATGAGCCATGGCAAACCCGGAACACCTGGAAGAGCAACGCGAAGAGACGCGCCTGATTATTGAAGAGCTGCTGGAAGATGGCAGCGATCCCGACGCGCTGTACACCATCGAGCACCATTTCTCTGCTGACGATTTCGAGGCGCTGGAAAAGCTGGCGGTAGAAGCGTTCAAACTGGGCTACGAAGTGACCGAGCCGGAAGAGCTGGAAGTGGAAGAGGGCGACACCGTCATCTGCTGCGACATCCTCAGTGAAGGCGCGCTGAAAGCCGAGCTGATCGACGCCCAGGTGGAACAGCTGATGAACCTGGCCGAGAAGTTTGAGGTGGAATACGACGGCTGGGGAACCTACTTCGAAGATCCGAACGGTGAAGACGGCGACGAAGACGACGAAGATTACATCGACGAAGACGACGACGGCGTGCGTCACTAAGCACTACCCTGCGGCAGCGCTGGCTGCCGCATGAGAAGGTCAAACATGGATTACCCGCAGATACTCGCCCCCGTACACCACTTCCTCCAGTGCCCGACCCCGCAAGCATGGCTTGAAAAAGCCCGCGATCCGGCCAACCTGCCGCTGCTGCTCACCGACCACCTGGTGTGCGAGCTAAAAGCGGCCCAGACCGCGCTGCTGCTGGTGCGCAAATACGTCGCTGACGAAAGCGGCACCGATGCGCTGCTGGCGTGGCTCAAACCGTATGAAGCATTCGCCTTTCGCGACGGCCCGGAGCCGGACTTCGTTGCCCGGCAGCGGCTGATTGGCAAAAGCGTAATGCCCAGCACCGACGACCCGTGGGGCCGTCAGCTTATCGACAGCATGGTGCTGCTGATTAAAGAGGAGCTGCACCACTTCTGGCAGGTGCGCGAGGCGATGCTGGCGCGCGACATTCCGTACGTCAAAATCACCGCCAGCCGCTACGCCAGAGGGATGCTGAAGGAGGTGCGCACCCACGAAC
>JAFACP010000391.1 GCA_023425455.1 Pseudomonadota bacterium
CCCGGTCAGCAGATACGCCATCACCAGCGCAGGGCTACCTGAACCGAGCAGCGGCGGGAAGACGAACAGCGCGAACAGGATAATCAGCGAGGTGATAACAATCATGCTGGAACGACGGCCGAACTTATCCGCCAGCAGCCCGGCAATCGGCACCATCACGCCAAAACCGATCACCGCCATCATCAGCATCCACAGCACTTCGTTACGCGGCAGCCCCAGGCCCACTGGCGCGGCGGCGGTACTGAAGGTCATGGAATAGACCGTCATGATATAGAACAGCGTATAGGTCGCCAGCATGATGAAGGTGCCGAGCACGGTGACGCGCAGATGTTTGGTCAGCAGGGTACCCAGCGGCACTTTTACCTGCTTTTTCGCGGCCGCGACTTTGGCAAACACCGGCGTTTCATGCAGCGAAACACGCACATACAGGCCAATCAGCACCAGCACGGCCGAGAAGATAAACGGAATACGCCAGCCCCAGTTCATAAACTGCTCATCGGTCAGCAGCCAGGAGAGCAGCAGGAAGGTACCGTTGGCGAAGAAGAAGCCGATTGGCGCGCCGAGCTGCGGGAACGAACCGTACAGCGCACGCTTGCGCGCCGGGGCATTCTCGGTTGCCAGCAGCGCCGCGCCGCCCCATTCACCACCGAGGCCAAGACCCTGACCAAAACGCGCCAGCGCCAGCAGCACCGGCGCCAGAATGCCAATGGTCTCATACGTCGGCAGCAGGCCGATGGCAACGGTCGAGATCCCCATGGTCAGCAGCGAGGCGACCAGCGTCACCTTACGGCCGATACGATCGCCGAAGTGACCAAACAGCGCGGAGCCGATAGGACGCGCGACGAAGGCGATAGCAAACGTCGCCAGCGACTGCAGCGTTGCCGCCGTCGGGTCGCCCTGCGGGAAGAAGATATGCGGGAAAACGATAACCGCCGCTGTGGCGTAGATGTAAAAGTCGAAGAACTCAATCGCGGTGCCGATCAACGAGGCGACAACAACTTTATTGCGTGAGTTGACCGGTGCGTTTTCCGTTCCGGCGTCGAGTGTGGTGGCGGTTGCTTGCATAATATTTTCTTATTTTTTGACGAACGAACGGCCATATTACGCATAGCAAATGCGACATTTCAATCTGTAACAAAGCGGCAGGGTGGCGATGAACCAGGCAAAAAGCGGATAATTTTCAGACCAGCGAAAAAACTTCCATGAAATGCTTCACAGTTTTTAAATATTAGATAATAAAACTGGTTTTTGGTTAAATAAAAGTTACGGACTGGATTTATATGCTGAAATGCGCGAACGGGCTGAAATTTTGCGTTTCCATTCAGCCCGATAGCCGGTTACTCGGGCTTTTCTCCGGGCATACGCGGGTCATCTTTGTATTGCGCTGTAGCGATCCAGGCCGCGCAGAACAGCGTCAGGCGGGCGAAGAAATAGAAAAACGCCATCAGGCCGAGCACCGAGCCAAATGCGGCACCAGACGGGGATTTAATCAGTGACGGCAGGGTATAAGTCATGACGATTTTGATCGCTTCAAAGCCAATCGCGGCAATGAAGGTGCCACGGAACAGCGCTTTCTTGCGCGGGCGCTGGCGCGGCAGGCGCCAGAAGATCCAGAAAAACAGCAGGTAGTTGGCAAAAATAGAGATCGCCAGACCGATGGAGCGCCAGGCGGGTTTAAGCCACTCCACGCTGTCCAGAGAGAGCGCGCTGATAATGGTCTGCTGCGCAGAGCCTGCAACCGAGGTGATAGAGAGCGTCACCACCAGAGCTATCAGCAGGCCAATCAAAGAGACCAGGTCACGAAAATACTTCACCCAGATTTTTTCCTGATCCTGCGGCGCACGCTCCCAGACGTCGCGCGACTGAGCGCGGATCGCTTCACGCAGGTTACCCATCCAGTTAATTCCGGAGTAGAGGGCGATAAGCAGCCCGACAATCCCGACGGTGGTGCGCTGTTGCACGGCGGTGTTAATGGTGCTTTTGAGCGTACCCGCAAGCGTCGGGTCGCTGACGTTGTTCAGGATTTTATCGAAGATATCCTGCAGAAGCGTCGGGTGCGAAGCCAGTACAAAACCTGCGGCGGCAAATGACACCATCAGGATCGGGATCATCGACAGGAATGAGAAATAGGTGATGGCGGCGCCAAACTGATTGTCGAGGCGGTCGTTGAAGCGTTCGGCGGCACGGATCAGATGGGCAATCACGGGGTTACGGCGAATTTTATCAACCGTGCTGGTGACGGTGTGCAGCGCATTGCTGGCATTACCTGAGGTCGTTTCCTTAGAGGGACGTTGCTGGTTGTTTTCCGGCGTCACACGCATTTCCTTTTTCGTTTGGCGGGATCTGACTGAAATTATAGCCCGCGCTCAATCAACATAGGCTTTCATTAACACCGTAAGCCATTCCATAAAAAGATGCACCCGACGGGAGAGATTACGCCGGTGGGGGTAAATCAGGGAGACCGGCATCGGCAGAGCGCGGTATTGCGGCAGGATCTCCTGCAGTTTTTTGCTGCGCAGGGAGTCACGCATCCCGACTCGCGGCACCTGAATAATTCCCAGCCCGGCCAGGCAGGCCGCGTGATAGGTCTCGGTGCTGTTTACCGTTAATACCCCGCCGGTTTTTACCCACCGGGTGGTTGTGCCGTCGTAATATTCGAACCCCTGCGGGCGCGTGCCGAGGCTGGCGGCATAGTGAATGACCGCATGTGAGCCTAAATCCTCCAGCGTCTCCGGGTAGCCAAAACGCGCCAGGTAATCGGGGCTGGCGCAGTTAATGACCGACAGCTTGCCGAGCGGACGGGCAATCAGCCCTGAATCCTTCAGCGTGCCGACGCGCACCACGCAGTCAAACCCTTCGCGGATCACATCCACCAGACGGTCGCTGCTGCTTAATTCCAGCTCTATCCCCGGGTACTGCTGCAAAAACGCGGGAAGTTTGGGGATGACTAAATTTCGCGCAACGCCGACCGGCATATCCACCCGTAAACGTCCGCTGATGCTTGAGGGATCGTGCAGGAACATTCCGTCCAGTTCATCGAGATTGGTCAGCAGGTCTTTGGCGCGCTCGTAATAGACCATGCCGTCCTGCGTCAGGCTGACGCGGCGGGTGGTGCGGTGCAACAGCTGGGTGCCGAGCTGGTTTTCCAGCGCCTGGATCTGACGCGAAACGCTGCCTTTTGGCAGGCTCAGCGTCTCCGCCGCCCGGGAGAAACTCTCCAGCTCGGCGACGCGGATAAAGAGCTGCATTGCGTGAATTTTATCCATCGATGGTGCTCATTATTGTTATTACTGGAACAGTGAAGCGTTTTGTCGCGCCTTTATTGTTTTTCTATCACCTAATAAGCTGTTTCTCAATCTCCATAACAGCCGAAATGAGGTTTCTTATGACTGAACGTATTGCATTAGTGACAGGTGGTAGCCGTGGTTTAGGTAAAAACGCGGTTTTAAAGCTGGCGGCAGAAGGGACGGGGATCATTTTGACCTACAACAGCAGCCAGCAGGAAGCGCTGGATGTGGTGGCTGAAATTCAGGCAAAAGGGGTGAAAGCTGCGGCATTACAGCTGAACGTCGGTGATATTGCCAGTTTTGAAGGTTTTGCCCGGCAGGTGCAGGAAACGCTGAAAAGCGTCTGGCAGCGTGAACGCTTCGATTATTTATTGAACAATGCGGGAACGGGTTTATATGCCCCCTATACCGACACCACGGAAGCCCAGTTTGATGAGGCGCTGAACATCCATTTCAAAGGGCCCTTTTTCCTGACCCAGCGTCTGCTGCCGATGATGAACGACGGGGGCCGGATCCTCAACGTCTCCAGCGGGCTGGCGCGCTTTGCGCAGCCGGGGTCAGGCACCTACGCGGCGATGAAAGGGGCGATGGAGGTCCTGACCCGCTACCAGGCGAAAGAGCTGGGGGCGCGCGGTATCTCCGTTAATATTATTGCGCCGGGGGCTATTGAAACCGACTTCGGCGGTGGCCGGGTTCGTGATAATGCCCAGCTCAACCAGATGCTGGCCTCGCAAACGGCGCTGGGACGCGTGGGCCTGCCGGACGATATTGGCGATGCAATGGCGGCGCTGCTCAGTGACAAGCTGGGCTGGATGACCGCGCAGCGTATCGAAGTGTCTGGCGGTATGTTCCTGTAATCCTGTTGCTGCCCCATTACCCGGCAGCGGCCGCCTGCTGGCGGTTATCTGTCGGGTATTCATGTTTTAACAAGCCGAAGAGCCAGTCATTGCGCCACTCTCCGCCGAGGGCATAGCTCTCACGCAGTTCGCCTTCCAGCCGGAAGCCCGCTTTTTCCAGCAGCCGCCGGGAGGCGTCATTGCCCGCAGTCACGGTCGCCGTCAGGCGGCGGATCCCGCCCTGCGTGAAGGCAAACTGGCACAGCGCCTGCAGCGACTCAAAACCGTACCCTTTCCCCTGCGCCGCAGGCGCGAAGAGAAAGCCGACCTCGGCGCAATCCGTCTCCCGGTGAATATAGCCGGTTACCCCCAACGGCGTCTGGCTGGCGCTATCACGCACCATCAGGCAGAGCCAGTGCGCGCTGCCCGGCGTCCACTCCGCCAGGCGAGAATCAAATGCTTCGCGAATATCACTCTCCGGGCGGTTATCCGCAACGAAGCGCATGACCTGCGGGTGTTGTTGTAAGGCCAGAAAAAAGGGCCAGTCCTGCGGCTGCAGGGGGGCGCAGGTAAGACGTGCGGTGGTGAAAGCAGGCATTTCGAACCTCCGGTAACATTTATAAATGATTATAGGGGTGTCATTTTATTTCAACAGAAACTCAGGTATGGTTTAACGTCGTATAAATAAAAAGAAAAATGGACGCCGTTGGTCCACCTGATGTTTTTGTTTACGCTTAAGGAAAACAATGACGCTCAGCAGCACATCAAATCATACCCGGGAACAGTTTGAACACTGCCTGGCGGTTATTCGTCAGGCATCGGTGGAAATTTTGCTTCTTTTGAATGTGCATGTTTCTGAAGGAAAAGATCCCCGCTGGTTTCTGGAGCAACTGGACAACGCCCGCCTGGCGTTGGGGGGCTGGAGCGCGGTGGCGAAGCAGCTCAACCTCAATGACGCGGAGCTGTCGGAATTCACGCTGCAGCTGCGTTTGCTGCAGCAGCGTGTCCCGCAGTATGAAAGCGGACAGGACGTGAGCGCCAATCAGCTGATTGCGGCGATGCGTTTCGTGACCACGCTGGAGCGCGTACGTCTGCAGCAGCCGCTTCTGACCTACAGCACTGAACTGGCGACGGGAAACGAAATTCAGCAGCAGCAGGCGCACAAGCAGGTCCGCGCGATCGAACTGATGCTAAAAGGGTTGATCCAGCAGGCGTGGCCCGATCCCGTTCGTCTGAATAACCACCTGAAAACGCTGTTTAACGCCGATCGCGTGCGTCGCTGGCTGAAGCTTGGCGACATCAACGATGTGTTGAGCGGCATGATGTTCAGCGAGCTGGCGCAGATGGTGGTGGATAAAAAAGAGTTCAGCCGTTACTACTCGTCGCTGTTTAGCGACCCGATGATGCTGACCCTGCTGGTGGAGCCGCGCAAAACCCTGCAGACCTTTCTCGACGACATTCGGCAGATCCGTAACAGCATTACCGTACAGCAGCCGCTCAGTTCAGCGCAGCTCCAGCTGCTGGACAACTACTATGCGCAAATCTCCCGCCCGGTGCAGCGTGCCTTTGAAGAGGGGCGAACCCGCATCAACCCGACCGGGCTGATGGCGGTGGACACGGGCGAACTGCATGCCTTCTGGGAAAAGGCGCAGAAGATGGACAGGGTGATCGGCGGCGATCTCTTTGAGGTACGTGACACCATTGAGAAACCGACCCAGCGCGCGCCGCGCACCCCGGAACAGCGCGAGCAGCTCATATCCGGCGCGCTGTGGGGGGCCGTTGGGGTGATGGTGATCGCCATTGTGGTGGGGGGATTCTGGCTGGTGACCAGCGGGAAACCGTCGCCAGCCAGCGTCAGCGCCGCGCCGCCGGCTCCGCCTGAGGAGATGCGTGAAACGCCCTCTTCGCGCGAGACGCTGACCCGGATGGGCGTGACCTGGGACGAAAATAATTTCCGCTCTGCCATCAACCGCAACGATACGCGCGTGGCGCTGTTGTTCCTGCAGGGAGGAATGGACTGGAAGCTGTCGTGGACGGAAGAGGCGATGTCCGCCGGGCAGGATGAGGTGCTGGAGCTGATACTGCGCTATCGCCAGCAGATGACGGAGCAGAAGCCGTGTCGTCGCTTTATCAATACGCTCAGTCATGCGATGGCCAACGGCGAATCCCTGACCTCGATGCGCAAGCAGTACCTGAAAGCGTTCTGTACCGTGCCAGCGGTGGTGAAGCGTCAGCAGCACGATGCCGATTTAGCCCGGCGGCGCGCCCAGTCTCAACCTGATGACAACAGCAAAAAATGGCAGTCTATCCAGACCGCCATTTATGAGGTGATTCGCTAACGTTTTAGCCTTCGCTCCCTCGCGGGGTGAGGGCTACGGCTCTCCGTAAAGCCCAATCAGCCGTCTTACCACGCCGTTGGTCCAGCCGAAGCCGTCCTGCAGCGGGTACTCGCCGCCGCCGCCTTCGCGCGGCGTGCTGCTGGCGATGTGGTACTTCTCAATCAGCTTGTGATGCTTCTGGTAGAAATGGTTCACGGTCTGCAGCCAGCTGCGGGCAATTTCGTCGCCCAGCGGGTCATTGCCGTACTGCTTGAATCCCTGAATCGCCATCCACTGCAGCGGCGCCCAGCCGTTGGGGCGGTCCCACTGTTCGCCGGTTTCATATTCGGTTGCTAAAATGCCTCCCGGCGTCATCAGGCGCGCCTTAACGGCGTTGGACAGATGCTCGGCCTGCTCGTGGGTCGCCATGCCGACATACAGCGGCACAATGCTGGCGGCGGAAAAGAGCCCCAGCTCCTCGCGTCGCCAGTCGTAATCGCGGTAGCAGCCATTTTCCGCATCCCACAGATAGTGGTTCACCGCCGTCCGGCGGTCGGCCGCTTTCTGGCGAAACTGCGCGGCTATCTCTTTATCGCCTTTTGAGGCGGAGATATTGGCGATAGCGCTTTCCAGCTTGAACAGAAAGGCGTTCAAATCGATGGGGATAAACTGCGTTGTGCGAATGCTGGCCAGCCTTCCGGCGTCGCGTAGCCAGCGGGAAGAGTAGTCCCAGCCGGAGGCGGCACCTGCGCGCAGGTCGCGGTAGACCTCATTGGGCGGTCGGCCCGAGTGCTTTGCCGTTTCGACATCTTCAAACCAGGATTCATCGCGCGGGGTGTCGCGGTCATCCCAGTAGCGGTTCAGCAGCGATCCGTCCGGCATTCTCACCGCATGACGGTAGGCCTGGTTACATTGCAGCGACTCCGCGCCGTCCATCCAGAAGGCATATTCCATCTTCAGATGCTCAAGATAGCGTTTCGCCCCGCGAATGCCATCTTCCTCAAACAGCTCGACCATCAGCGCAAAGACCGGCGGCTGGGAGCGGCTCAGATAATAGGTTCGGTTGCCGTTGGGAATATGGCCGTAGCGTTCAATCATCCACGCGAAGTTATCCGCCATGCATTTCAGCATGTCGTGGCGGCCGCTTTCCGCCAGCCCCAGCATGGTGAAGTAGGAGTCCCAGTAGTAGGTCTCGCTGAAGCGCCCGCCGGGGACGATATAGGCCTGCGGCAGGGCCAGCAGCGAGGACCAGGGAATATGATCCTGCGGCTCGCGCGTCAGGACCGGCCACAGGTTATCAATGTGCTCTTTCAGGGAGAGCGTCGGGTCGGAGACATATTCAGTGGAGAGCACTTCCGGCAGCCAGAAATGGTTTTCGACGAACTGGCGCAGGTCAAAATCCCGGTGACGTCTGACCTTGCGATAGCGGATCAGAATATCGATCGGCTCCATCTTTGGCGCGCTGTCCGGGAAGGTTTTGCTGTCGGCAAACAGCCGGGACGACTGGACGTGCTCGAACAACTCCAGATAGCGATCGGCGGGGGTAAGGGCATCCGAGGCGGGCAACCCCTCGATCATTTCCGGCTCTGGCTCCGCCTCAATCATTTCATCCAGTTTCAACTCGCAGGGGTCGGTCTCGTAGCAAAGTTCTTCTTCAATCCCGAACCCGACGACGTCAGCAGCGTGTAATTTCTGGTTGAACATGGTGATAAGCGCCTCCGGTAATGTATTCACAATGACGGTTTTTTTTCCGCTTTCTATTAAGCGTAGACATTCGCTTCGGTGTCTGAGGTGAAAACGTGCGGGCGATCACGTTTTTCTGCGTGGCGAAAAGCAGTGAAATCAGGCTATGAGATTGAATAATAAAGAGTTAAATAAAATGATGGCCGATGTGTCGCCGGCGCATTTCAGAGGATTCGTTTTGCAACGATTTATGAATGGGTAAAAAAATGCCCCTCGCTGAGGGGCACAGGGATTAACGCATGGTGACGAACTCTTCCGCCGCGGTAGGGTGGATGGCGACGGTGTTGTCGAAATCTTTCTTGGTGGCGCCCATTTTCAGCGCCACCGCAAAGCCCTGCAGGATCTCGTCCATCCCGAAGCCAATACCGTGGATACCGACAATTTTCTCGTCCGGGCCGACGCAGACAAGCTTCATACGGCACGGCTGACGGTGCGAGGTGACGGCCGTGTACATTGCGGTAAACGCGGATTTGTACACTTTCACCTGATCATCGCCATACTGCTCGCGCGCCTGCGGTTCGGTTAACCCGACGGTGCCGATTGGCGGGTGGCTGAAGACCACGGTCGGGATATTGCTGTAATCCAGATGCTCATCCGGCTTGTTGTTGAACAGGCGTTCGGAGAGACGGCGGCCTGCGGCGACGGCAACCGGCGTCAGTTCTACCGCACCGGTGTTATCGCCCACCGCGTAGATGCCCGGCACGCTGGTGTTCTGGAACTTATCGACAACAATGTAGCCTTTCTCGTCGGTTTTCACCCCGGTCACGGCAAGATTGACGTTATCGTTCGCAGGCGTACGGCCAATCGCCCAGATCAGGCAATCGACGGTCTGGCTGCGGCCATCTTCCAGCGCCAGGGTCAGGCTGCCGTCCGCATTTTTCACCACCGCTTTTGGCACGGCGTGGGTGTGCAGGGTTGGGCCTTCGGCGTTCATCACCTCCACCAGGGTGTCGACGATCAGCGGGTCAAAGCTGCGCAGCGGCGCGTGTTTACGCACGAACAGGTGCGCCTGCGCGCCCAGGCCGTTAATCACGCCCGCCAGTTCGACGGCGATATAGCCTGCGCCGACGATGGCCACGCGTTCAGGTAATGCGGGCAGTTCGAAGAAACCGTCGGAGTCGATACCGTACTCCGCACCCGGAATGTTCGGATGATCCGGACGGCCACCGGTGGCGATCAGGATATGATCGGCGGTGATCGTCTCGCCGTTCACTTCAACCGTCCTGGCATCCACAAAGCGGGCGAAGCCCCGGATCACATCAACGTTATTCTTGCCCAGTACAGTGTCGTATGAGGTGTGGATGCGGTCGATGTAGGCGGTACGACTGGCGATAAGCTTGTCCCAGTCGAAATGGTTGAGGGTGGTATCAAAACCGTAATCCGGGCCATACATATGGATAGCCTCGCGGATCTGCGCCGCATGCCACATCACTTTTTTCGGTACGCAGCCAACGTTAACGCAGGTGCCGCCGAGCGCTTTGGCTTCAATCAGCGCACACTTCTGGCCATACATAGCCGCACGGTTGATTGAGGCGATGCCGCCGCTGCCGCCGCCGATGGCGATGTAGTCGTAATGCTTAGTCATAGCCTTTATCCTTAATCGTGAATTGCCGCGATTGTATACCTGAAATCAATAGTTTCCACCGATGGCTGCGATTACTCCGGCACGACCCAGCTCACGGTGGCGTGGCCTGTCCCGGCGGGCACCAGGGTTTTGTGCAGCCACGGCAGGACGTTGTTCATCTGTGCTTCGAGTTTCCACGGCGGGTTGATGACGATCATCCCGGAGGCGGTCATGCCGCGCTGGTCGCTGTCCGGACGCACGGCCAGCTCAATCTGCAGGATTTTGCGAATGCCGGTGGCCTCCAGATCTTTAAGCATACGTTTGATTTGCGCACGCAGCACCACCGGATACCACAGCGCGTAGGTGCCGGTGGCAAAGCGTTTGTAGCCTTCGCTGATACCGCTCACAACGGCCTGATAGTCGGTTTTGATTTCGTACGGCGGGTCGATCAGCACCAGGCCGCGACGCGAAACCGGCGGCAGTTTGGCCTTCAGCTGTTGATAGCCGTCAGACTTCTCCACCCGGGCGCGGCTGTCTTT
>JAFACP010000402.1 GCA_023425455.1 Pseudomonadota bacterium
CAGAACACCTTATACAGTTCGATGGAGGTCCAGACCGGGTGCGTCGTCAGCCCCCAGGGAGAGACCGCCAGCGCGGCCAGCACGCCGATCGCGCCAAAAAGCAGGTTAATCCCGGCGTTGACCCGCAGCACCCTGACGCTGTGTTGCGCCGCATCGCAGGCGTAACGCGCCATCAGGATCGCCAGCGGCGCAAAGCACGGCAGAATATAGGTCGGCAGCTTACCTTTGGCGATACTGAAGAACAGCAATGGCATCACTACCCAGCCCAGCAAATAGAAGCCCTCTCCCTTCCGGGCTCGCTCACGCCAGCCCAGACGCAGTGCGCCGGGCAACAGGGCCAGCCACGGCAGGCTGCCGGCCACCAGGAACGGCAGGTAGTACCAGAATGGCGCTTTATGCTGGGCGTCGCTCTGCGCGAAGCGCTGAATATGTTCTACCCAGAAGAAGTAGCGCCAGAAATCCGGTTCAAGCCGGGCAATGGCCAGCCCCCAGGGGAGCACGATCAGCACGCAGCTCAGAACCGCCAGCCAGCCAAATATCAGCACCTCTTTCCAGCGTTTCTGCGCAATCACCCACGGCAACACGCCAATGACCGGCACCGCCAGCGCCAGGAAGCCTTTGGTCATGACGCCCATGCCGCAGGCCAGCCCCAGCAGAATGTAGCCCCCTGCTTTTCCGGCTGTCGTTTTCGACTGCGCGGCCTGCCAGAAGCTGCACATCGCGGCCACCAGCCAGAGGGTGATAATCGGATCCAGCACGGCGTAAGTGCCTATGCCGTAAACCAGGAAAAGGGTGAGGAAGATAACGCCGGAAAGTAGCGCCACGCGTTTATCCTGCCAGAGTCGCCAGGCGAGCCAAATCACCAGCAGCGCCGTTAGCCCGGTGGAAAATATTGCCCCCGCGCGTACGGCAAAATTGCCGTGTCCAAACACCATCTGCCCGATGCTGTTAATCCAGTAGCCGGCAATGGGTTTCTCAAAGTAACGCAGGCCCAGGAAATGCGGCACGATCCAGTTACCCGAAGCCAGCATTTCCCGGCTAATTTCCGCGTAGCGTGTCTCATCAGGCTGCCAGAGCAGACGCATATCGACCGGCAACAGGTAGTAAATGACAAACAGGGCAAAGAGCACTAAACCATAACGGGCAACGTTCATAATACCGGACTCGCGGTCTGTTGATAGCCAAGCCAGCCTTCCCGGCCAGCCATGTCATGACGCACAATTTTGCCTGTCGGCAGGGTGCTGAGATCGTCGGGCAACAGCTGGCTGAGCGGACAGAACTGGATGCCCTCCTGTGCCGCCATCGTCAGTAGCGCATCAAAATCATGCTGATACGCAATCCCCTCCACTTCCGCATGGATAGTGTAGACCGGCGTACCGCCGTCACGATGAATGCAGTCCAGAATGTAGCGATTAAACCCTTCGGCGCTCACCTCGCGTCCGACCACTTCGTCCCAGGTTGGCAGCGTCACCGGAATTTGTACCGTCCCGGTGAGGTTCTCCCCCAGCAGCGGCAAAAAAGGTCCGCTGCCGCGACAGTCGCTGTTATAGCGAAAAGCGAAAGGCTCTTTGGCCTTCACCACGCGCTGGTCCGCACGCCAGCCCGCCACGGCGGAGCAGCACACCGGCTGCCCGGTAATCGCCTCCAGCGCCTGCACGCCGCGCGCTATCTCGCGGGTCAGCTGCGGCAGATCCCAGACGCCGGCCCAGGCTTGCCAGGCATGGTGATCCCAGGCGTGCAGCCCGGTTTCATGGTGCAGCGCCGCCTCGCGAATCATCGCCGCATTGCCCGCGCCAATACGCCTGCCGGGCCAGGCCGTTCCGGCCAGCAAAATACTCCAGCCATACAGCGATGCTGCGCGTGAACGCAGCATTTTGAACAGAAATGCCGGTTTAATCAGGCGCCATAAATGACGCCCCATGTTGTCTGGCCCGACGCTGAAGAAAATCGTGGCACGCACCTCATGCTTGCTCAGGATTTCCAGCAGTCGCGGGACGCCATCACGCGTGCCGCGAAAGGTGTCGACATCAATCCGTAAACCGACTTTTCTCATGATGCCTGTTCCGTTAGCTCCACGGTACGCAGGAAGAAATCGAGCGTCTCATCAATGGTCTGCTCCATCTTCACGACAGGCGTCCAGTTCAGACACCGCTTCGCGTTGCGGATGCTCGGCTTACGGTGCTCTACGTCCTGGTAGCCTTTGCCGTAATAGCTGCTGCTCTCCACTTCGCGGAAACCGGCAAACGGCGGGAACTGGCCGCGCAGCGGATGGCGCTCAAAGCTGGCGAGCAGCATCTCCGCCAGCTCACGAATGCTCGCTTCATTGTCCGGGTTACCGATATTGATGATTTCACCATTGCAGCGCCCGTCCTTGTTTTCAATGATGCGGAACAGGGTAAAACGCAGCCCCTCTTTTTCGCCGTACGCCCAGATCACGCGGTCCAGCAGCTGTTTCGAGACAGAGTAGATCCAGCGCTGTTTATTGATTGGCCCCACCACCAGGCTGGAGGTGTCTTCGTCGAAATTCTTGTCGGTGCACATACCGTACACTTCAGAGGTCGACGGGAAGATGATCCGTTTGTCGTACTTCACGCAGTCGCGGATGATCTTCAGGTTCTCTTCGAAATCCAGCTCAAACACGCGCAGCGGGTTACGGGTGTATTCAATCGGGGTGGCAATCGCCACCAGCGGCAGCACCACGTCGCATTTTTTAATGTGGTATTCAATCCATTCCGAGTGGATGCTGATATCCCCCTCGACAAAGTGGAAGCGCGGGTTGTTGAGGAAACGGCTGATGGCGTCGGAACCGATATCCAGGCCATAAATCTCGTAGTTGTCGTCCTGAAGCAGACGTTCGGTCAGATGGTTGCCGATAAAACCGTTCACCCCGAGGATCAGCACCCGGGTGCGACGTTTAATCGCCACCACCGGGGCGCTGGTGATCAGCGCTCCGGCCACCAGGCCGAGCGACTGCGCCAGCTGTGCGCCCTGCACGTAAACACCGTTATCGGTCTGGCCGGTGACAATCTCCAGCGCCTGTTCACCACAGCTCACCACCAGCGGGGAGACAGAGACAACCGTCCCCGGCTTTGCCGCCGGAATATCATCACGCACGCGGGACTTCCAGACGATAAATTTACTGACCCCAGCATAGCTGAATGCCCCTGGCCACGGGTCGGTCACCGCGCGCACCAGGTTGTGCAGCTGGCGGGCAGGTTTGTGCCAGTCCAGACGACCCTCTTCCGGCGTACGACGACCAAAGCAGCTCGCCTGCCCCTCATCCTGCGCGATTTCCGTGAAGGTCCGGTTGCGGATCGCCGGCAGCGCGTCACGCAGCAGGCTTTGCGCCGCCGCACACAGACTGTGGTGCAACGTCAGGGCGCTGTCATCCGCGCCGATGGCCACGCTCTGCTGCGCCACAATCGCGCCGGCATCCGCGCGCTTCACCATCCGGTGCAGGGTTACGCCGGTCTCCGTCTCGCCGTTAACCAGCACCCAGTTCAGCGGTGCGCGGCCGCGATAGGCCGGGAGCAGAGAGCCGTGGAGGTTAAATGCCCCTTCAGGCGCGAGGCTGAGGATCGCGTCGCTCAGCAGGTAGCGGTAGTAAAAAGAGAAAATCACATCCGGCGCGAGCTTCTGAATGCGGTCTATCCACAGCGGATGGTTAACATCATCCGGGGCATAAACCGGAATACCGCGCTCTGCGGCGATACGCGCGACCGAGCCGAAGAAATGATTTTCTCCCGCCGTGTCGGGATGCGTAAAGATAGCCGCAATATCATAGCCCGCGTCCAGCAGGGCCTGTGTGCCCGTGCAACCCATATCGTGATAGGCAAATACGACAGCTTTCATGGGTGAATTTCCTCTTGAGATTTCTGCTGTTCCTGACGGACAACACGTTGAATAAAGTAGCGCGGACGCGCGCGAACATCGTTATAGATACGGCCGATGTACTCACCGAGCAGGCCCATTCCGACAAACTGGGCGCCAATGAACATGAACAGAACCGCAAACAGCATGAAGACCCCTTCTGCCGCCCACTGCGGACCAAATACCAGCCGCAGCACCACCAGCAGAACCGAGAGCGCAAAACCGGCCACCGCGATGATGCTGCCGAAAACGCTCAGCAGGCGCAGCGGCGTGGTGGTCAGGCAGGTGATCAGGTCGTACATCAGGTTGATAAGGCGCATAAAGCTGTACTTTGACTCCCCGTGCTCACGCTCGGCGTGCAGCACCGGGATCTCCGTCGCCTTACGGGCAAAGGTGTTGGCCAGGATCGGGATAAAGGTGCTGCGTTCATGGCAATGCAGCATGGCGTCAACAATATGCCGACGGTAGGCGCGCAGCATGCAGCCGTAATCCCCCATCGCTTTGCCGGTGGTGCGCTGGATCAGACGATTAATGGTGCGCGAAGCCAGTTTGCGGAACAGGCTGTCCTGGCGGTTTTGCCGCACCGTTCCAACCACGTCGTAGCCTTCATCCGCTTTCGCGACCAGCCGCGGGATCTCTTCCGGCGGATTCTGCAGATCGGCGTCGAGGGTGATCACCAGATCGCCGGTCACGTGGCTGAACCCGGCCATGATCGCCGAGTGCTGGCCATAGTTACGGTTGAGCAGCACCGCCACAATATGGCTGTTTTCCGCCTGCGCGGCCTGGGTAAGCATCTGCGCGGAGTCGTCGCTGCTGCCGTCGTCCACCAGCAGAATTTCATACGCTTTGCCTAACGTCGCGCAGGCGGCGGTGGTCCGGCGGATCAGCTCGGGCAGGCTCTCCTGCTCGTTGTAGACCGGGATCACCACGGAGACTTTCTGTAGCGGCGGAGCACTAAACATATCAATGTCCTGCAAGCTGATGGAGCGCGGTAATGACGCGGGTTGTGTCGTCATGGGTCATGTCCGGGAAAAGGGGGAGAGAACAAATGCGCGCGCTGTTCCATTCGGTATTCGGCAGTGAGAGCTGCGGAAAACGCTCGCGATAATATTTTTGCGTGTGTGCGGCGCGAAAGTGCAGGCCAGTGCCGATACCCTGATCTTTCAGCGCCGCCATCAGCGCGTCGCGGGAGATCCCGCAGCGGGCTTCGTCCACGCGGATGATAAAAAGATGCCAGGCGTGCAGATGCGGCCAGTCAGGAATGCGTAATGGCTGGAAAGGCGTATCGGCCAGCGCCTTCAGGTAACGTTCGGCAATGGCGTGGCGGCGTGCGTTGGCTTCGCCCAGCTTGCCGAGCTGAACCAGCGCCAGTGCGGCGTTAATATCGGCGAGATTGTATTTAAACCCCGGGCTTATCACCTCCGCCTGCGGCGCGCGGCCATGCGTCTGACGATCATAGGCATCGACCCCCAGCCCGTGGAATTTCAGGCTGCGGATCCGCCGGGCGAGCTGTTCGTCATCGGTCACCACCAGCCCACCCTCGGCGCAGGTCATGTTTTTAATGGCGTGGAAAGAGAAAATGGCCGTCCCCTGCCCGCCCACATGCTGACCCTGGTAGTAAGTTCCTGCCGCATGCGCCGCATCCTCAATCAGCGGAATACCGTGACGCTCCCCGATTTCGCGAAGGGGATCAATGTCACAGGGCGCCCCGGCGTAATGTACCGGCACAATGGCGCGGGTCCGTGGCGTAATGGCCGCCTCGATCTGCTCCGGTGTGACCATCAGTGTCTCTTTGTCGACATCCACCATCACCGGCGTGGCGCCGAGCAGCACGATCATATTCAGCGTCGAGACCCAGGTCATGGACGGGGTGATGACCTCATCGCCCGGGCCAATCCCCAGCGCCATCAGCGTAACGTGCATACCTGCGGTGGCAGAGCTAACCGCAATGGCGTAACGGTTACCGGTCAAAGTGCAAAATGCCTCTTCAAGGGCCTGATTTTTCGGTCCCGTGGTGATCCAACCCGACATCAGCACATCCGTAAGCGCTGCAATTTCCTCTGCGCCCATTGAGGGACGTGAAAAAGGCAGAAAATCACTCATTTTTAATTTCCTTGCTGTTTTAAAAGCGCCAGTGCGTGACTGCGCAGTCGCTATGGGCGGTGCAGTGGGATCTTGCCGGATGGTTTTTAAATAAAAGTAAAATGAAAAAGAACCACCCGTTCAGTTATGTCAACAAACCATCAACTAAAAACAAAAGTAGCGCTCTTTTCTTAGGATAAAATTAAGAGAGGAATAATTTCCGTAGCAGGGACAGTAAAAGAAAAAATATTAAACACCTTAAAAACAACAAGATAAAAGATAGATGATGACTGTTCTTTTGTGATAATCGTCACATCACATTAAATATATATTGCAGTTCGATTACATAAAAAGAATACGTAACGTAAACCAATGTTCAATAGAGATAAAAAAACAGAAGCTTTCCATATATAACTGGAAAGCTTCGGGAACTTTTTATTTATATTAATTGTCGCGCTTAGATAAGGTGAGCCGGAAAATCCTCCGGCAACGCGCTGGCGCGGGCAGCAGCTGCTACGCTTTAAGGTCTGAAGATAAAAAACGACAAGGAGTAGCGCATGAAAATCGATCTGACGGGGAAAGTGGCGCTGGTAACGGCATCAACCGGCGGCATCGGGTTTGCCATCGCCAGAGGGCTGGCGGAAAGTGGCGCGGAAGTGGTGATTAACGGGCGCAGCCACGCGTCGGTGGAGAAAGCTCTGCAGCAGCTACAGCAGGCGCTGCCGGGGGTTAAGGCACGTGCGGCGATAGCCGATCTCAGCTCGGCGCAAGGGGTCGCCACGCTTGTGGATCTCGCCACGGAAGTGGACATTCTGGTCAACAATGCCGGAATTTACGGCCCGCAGGATTTTTACGCCACCGACGATGCCACCTGGGAACGCTACTGGCAAACGAATGTGATGTCAGGCGTTCGCCTCTCCCGGGCGCTGCTGCCCGCCATGGTACAAAAAGGCTGGGGGCGCGTGGTGTTCATTTCGTCAGAGTCTGCCTGCAATATACCGGCTGATATGATCCACTATGGCGTGACAA
>JAFACP010000415.1 GCA_023425455.1 Pseudomonadota bacterium
GGTGTGAAGTATGCGCATAGCAGATCCGTGGCGAAAAACAGAAAGCAGGATTATAAACGTTCAGGGAAGAGAAAATAACCGCTGTCATAAAACAACGGTTTGCCATTTATAGTGGTAATGTTTTTCATAAATCTGTCATAAATCTGACGCATAATGACGCCGCATTACAAACTTGTAACTTAAATAAGATAAGACAGGGCAAAGTATGGCGAGACGTATTCTGGTCGTAGAAGATGAAGCTCCAATTCGTGAAATGGTGTGCTTCGTGCTCGAACAAAATGGCTTCCAGCCGGTTGAAGCGGAAGATTATGACAGCGCGGTGAACCAGCTGAATGAACCCTGGCCCGACCTGATTCTGCTTGACTGGATGTTGCCCGGTGGTTCCGGTTTGCAGTTTATTAAACACCTTAAGCGTGAAGCGATGACCCGCGATATTCCGGTGGTGATGCTGACGGCGCGCGGTGAAGAAGAAGATCGCGTTCGCGGTCTGGAAACCGGCGCAGACGATTACATTACGAAACCCTTCTCCCCGAAAGAGCTGGTCGCCCGCATCAAGGCGGTCATGCGCCGCATTTCCCCGATGGCGGTGGAAGAGGTGATTGAGATGCAGGGGCTGAGCCTCGATCCCACCTCGCATCGCGTGATGACCGGTGAAAATCCTCTCGATATGGGGCCAACGGAATTTAAGCTCCTGCACTTCTTTATGACTCACCCGGAGCGCGTTTACAGCCGCGAGCAGTTGCTGAATAACGTCTGGGGCACTAACGTGTATGTCGAAGACCGGACGGTTGATGTCCATATTCGCCGCCTGCGTAAAGCGCTGGAGCTGAGCGGCCACGATCGCATGGTGCAGACGGTCCGCGGCACGGGTTATCGTTTTTCGACCCGTTTCTGAACAATGTCAGGAGTGTGACGCGTGCTGGAACGTCTGTCATGGAAAAGGCTCGTCTTTGAACTGATCTTATGCTGTATTCCTGCCTTCATTTTGGGGGCCTTTCTTGGACATCTGCCGTGGTTTTTGCTGGCATCCGTTACCGGGCTATTGATCTGGCATTTCTGGAACTTGCTGCGTCTTTCCTGGTGGTTATGGGTGGACAGAAGCATGACCCCGCCGCCGGGACGCGGTAGCTGGGAGCCGCTGCTCTACGGACTGCACCAGATGCAGATGCGCAATAAAAAGCGTCGTCGCGAGCTGGGCAGCCTGATCAAGCGTTTTCGCAGTGGGGCTGAGTCGCTGCCGGACGCGGTTATTTTAACCACCGAAGAGGGGACAATCTTCTGGTGTAACGGTCTGGCACAACAGCTGCTGGGCCTGCGCTGGCCGGACGATAACGGCCAGAATATCCTTAACCTGCTGCGTTACCCGGAGTTCACGCTGTATCTGAAAAAGCGTGACTTCAGCCGTCCGCATAACCTGAAGCTGAACAGCGGTCGTCACCTCGAGATCCGCGTGATGCCCTACAGCGACAGGCAGTGGTTGATGGTGGCGCGTGATGTCACCCAGATGCACCAGCTGGAGGGGGCGCGACGGAACTTCTTTGCTAACGTCAGCCACGAGCTGCGCACGCCGCTCACCGTCCTGCAGGGCTATCTCGAGATGATGCAGGAGCAAATCCTTGAGGGGGCGCCGCGCGAGAAGGCGCTGCATACCATGCGCGAGCAAACCTTCCGCATGGAAGGGCTGGTGAAACAGCTTCTGACGCTGTCGAGAATCGAAGCCGCCCCTTCGCTGGCGTTAAATGACACCATTGATGTTCCGATGATGCTGCGGGTGGTTGAGCGAGAAGCGCAGACATTAAGCCATAAGAAGCATGCGCTTACCTTCGATGTTGATCCCGACCTGAAGGTGCTCGGCAGCGAGGATGAACTGCGTAGCGCCATCTCCAACCTGGTCTATAACGCGGTGAATCACACGCCGGAGGGGACGCATATTACCGTCTGCTGGCGGCAGACGCCGGCCGGGGCCGAGTTTAGCGTGGAGGATAACGGGCCGGGCATCGCGGCAGAGCATATTCCGCGTCTCACCGAGCGTTTCTATCGCGTGGATAAGGCGCGCTCAAGGCAAACCGGCGGCAGCGGTCTGGGACTGGCGATAGTGAAACACGCGGTGCATCACCACGAGAGCCGGCTGGAGATCCAGAGTACGCCGGGCAAAAGTACCCGCTTCAGTTTTGTCATTCCGGAACGATTACTTGCCAAAAAAATCGCCTGACGGCGGACCTGTCATCTTCTGTTTCCACGGGCCAGCGACTGCTGGCCCGTTTGCTTTGCACTCACCGTTAACGTGCCTGAATTTTATACGGCTGATGTTTTTTTGTTCGCATGATTAGCCATGTGTTTTTCTTATAGCTGGTGTATTGCTCTAATGTGTTCTTTCATGGTGGCATATTGTTCTGGTTTTACGATCCCGCCTTGCCTTTAAACGTTATAAGCGTTTAAATTGCGCCCCAGATACTGTCAGACCGACTGTATTTGCGTGGTAAATCGAAAAACTATTCTTCTCCACGCCTAGACGGGAGCATATCCCGCTGAAACTGAGCAAATTTTCCGCTGTATTATCCCGTCGGGGATGGCGAAAATCTCAACGATTTCAACACCACATCCACAGGCAGTAAGGTTTTATGACCCATCACTTAAAATCGCGTGACATCATCGCGCTGGGCTTTATGACATTTGCGCTGTTCGTTGGCGCAGGTAACATCATTTTTCCTCCCATGGTTGGCCTGCAGGCGGGGGCGCACGTCTGGACCGCAGCCGCTGGTTTCCTGATTACTGCCGTGGGGCTGCCGGTGCTGACCGTGGTCGCGCTGGCGAAAGTGGGCGGCGGTGTGGATAGCCTCAGTACGCCAGTCGGTAAAGTGGCGGGCGTCCTGCTGGCGACCGTCTGCTATCTGGCCGTGGGTCCGCTGTTTGCCACCCCGCGTACCGCGACCGTCTCATTCGAAGTGGGCATCGCCCCGCTGACCGGCGACGGCGCGATGCCGCTGTTTATCTATAGCCTGGTCTATTTCGCGCTGGTGATCCTGGTCTCCCTCTATCCGGGCAAACTGCTGGATACCGTGGGTAACTTCCTGGCGCCGATGAAGATTGTGGCGCTGATTGTGCTGGCTGTCGCCGCTATCATCTGGCCTGCCGGTCCGATCAGCGAGGCGATGGACGCCTATAAAAATGCGGCCTTCTCAAACGGTTTTGTCAATGGTTACCTGACGATGGATACGCTGGGCGCGATGGTGTTCGGTATTGTTATCGTCAATGCGGCGCGCTCTCGCGGCGTGACCGAAGCGCGTCTGCTGACCCGTTACACCATCTGGGCTGGTCTGATGGCGGGCGTGGGCTTGACGTTACTCTATCTGGCGCTGTTCCGTCTCGGCTCAGATAGCGCAATGCTGGTCGATCAGAACGCGAACGGTGCGGCGATCCTCCATGCTTACGTACAGCACACCTTTGGTGGCGCGGGCAGCTTACTGCTGGCGGTTCTGATTTTCCTGGCGTGCCTGGTGACCGCGGTCGGCCTGACCTGCGCCTGCGCGGAGTTTTTCGCCCAGTATCTGCCGCTCTCCTACCGGACGCTGGTGTTTATCCTCGGCGGCTTCTCAATGGCGGTGTCAAACCTGGGGCTGAGCCACCTGATCCAAATTTCTATTCCGGTGCTGACCACCATTTACCCGCCGTGCATCGTGCTGGT
>JAFACP010000028.1 GCA_023425455.1 Pseudomonadota bacterium
TCGGTGGACTGAATTTCATCAATTGTTTGGATCTTGTTGATAAGTACATGCTGGAGCGCGTCGATCGATTTGCACATGACCTTTATAAAGATGCTGTAGTGCCCGGTGGTGTAATAGGCCTCCGTCACCTCATCCAGCGCATTCAGCTTCGCCAGCGCGGAAGGATAGTCTTTGGCGCTTTTCAGAATGATGCCAATAAAGCAGCAGACGTCGTAACCCAGCTGCCTGGGACTGACATCAATGCGTGCGCCGGTAATGATCCCCGCCTGTTTCATTTTTTCGACGCGGACGTGAATGGTTCCTGGGCTTACGCCGAACTGCTTTGCCAGCTCCGCGTAAGCGGTGCGTGCGTTGGCCATTAACGCCTCAAGGATGCCGCGGTCCAGATTATCGATCTGATAATTTTCCATAGCTTTTTCTTATGAAGATTAGTCAATCACTCTATTCTAGCGACTATTTTTAATGAATTAAAAGTTAAGCAGGCTTTTTGTTGCTTGATTATTGAATTGAGGGCCATTTCTGTTGCTTAATCAACGCCAACAGGACGCAGGAGTATAAATAATGAAAACCGCTTATATCGCAAAACAACGCCAGATCAGTTTCGTTAAATCCCATTTTTCCCGTCAGCTGGAAGATAAGCTTGGCCTGATTGAAGTCCAGGCACCCATTCTCAGCCGTGTGGGCGACGGGACGCAGGATAACTTGTCCGGTTGCGAAAAAGCGGTACAGGTCAATGTGAAAACACTGCCAGACGCCCGGTTCGAAGTGGTGCATTCACTGGCGAAGTGGAAACGGCAGACCCTTGGACAACACGACTTCAGCGCAGGCGAAGGGCTTTACACGCACATGAAAGCCCTGCGTCCCGATGAAGACCGCCTCTCCGCTATTCACTCCGTGTATGTTGACCAGTGGGACTGGGAGCGGGTGATGGGAGATGGCGAACGCCATATCGGTACGCTGAAAGCTACCGTAGAGGCGATCTACGCCGGGATCAAAGCGACCGAAGCTGCGGTAAGCAAAGAGTTTGGTCTGACCCCTTTCCTGCCGGAGACGATCCACTTCGTTCACAGCCAGACGTTGTTAAGCCGTTTCCCGGATCTGGATGCCAAAGGCCGTGAGCGGGCGATCGCCAAAGAGCTGGGCGCGGTATTTCTGATCGGGATCGGCGGTAACCTGTCTGACGGTAAGCGTCACGATGTTCGCGCCCCTGATTATGATGACTGGAGCAGCATCGGTGAGGGTGAACTGGCGGGGCTAAACGGTGACATT
Source organism: Pseudomonadota bacterium (assembly GCA_023425455.1). Classification (GTDB taxonomy): domain Bacteria; phylum Pseudomonadota; class Gammaproteobacteria; order Enterobacterales; family Enterobacteriaceae; genus Enterobacter. Next base: position 1,270 of record JAFACP010000028.1, read on the forward strand.
CTGGTCTGGAACCCGGTGCTGGAAGATGCGTTTGAGATCTCTTCCATGGGGATCCGCGTCGATGCGGATGCGCTGAAGCGCCAGCTGGCGGTGACCGGTGATGACGATCGTCTGCAGCTGGCGTGGCACCAGGCGCTGCTGCGCGGTGAAATGCCGCAGACCATCGGCGGTGGGATCGGCCAGTCGCGTCTGACTATGCTGCTGCTGCAGCTCTCCCATATTGGCCAGGTACAGTGCGGCGTCTGGCCACAGCAGGTTCGTGAAAGCGTCGCTTCTCTTCTTTAATTAACGTTGCCAGCGTCTGAGCAGGCGACTACGCAACCCGGTATCAAAGCGCCAGATATGATCAAATATGCGCATGATGCCGGGTTTGCCATGCGCCGACATCGCGACGGCATGAAAGCGATGCTGGTGCTCCCGCTGTAAGGTCTTCACTTTATTGACCACCTCGTCCGGCAGACGCTGGGCGATAAAATCGGAAATGACGACGGCATCGGCGTCGTACCACTCTCCCCCCTGCATCCGTTCGATAATGGCGCGAAAACAGCTGGCAATATCCGTCCCGCCGCGAAAACGCTGGCTTAAAAAACGGATCGCCTGCTCAATTCCCTCCGGGCCGGTTAACTCATAGCCGACAACCTCGCTGGAAAACAGCATCACAAAGCAGCGCCGGCGATCGGCAAGCGCGACGCGCATCAGCGCAAGGCAAAATGCTTTTGCACACTGTTCATTGAAACCGCCCATTGAACCGGATGTATCCACGCACACAATAAAAGGGCCGCGGGGTTGTTCATCAAAATCCTGGTGAACGACCGGACGCTGGCTGATTTTCTCGCGCCAGGCTTCGCCATGAAGCCGGTAGGTCAGCAGCTGTTTCTCCACCAGCCGGCGGTAAAACTCATATTCAAGCTCGGTCATCCCCAGCGTGCTGAGCTCTGTGGGCAACAGGCGCAGGATATCATCGCTTTGTTGCAATCCATCGACCTGCTCAGGTACGGTCGCCGGTTCACGCACCAGCGTGCGGAACGTCTCCATCGGCGCATCTTTCTTTGGGACCGATTTGGCCTCCCGCGAGCGACCCAGCTGCTCTGCGAGCTTCATCAGCTCTGGCTGCTGCGCCAGAAAGTCGCCATATTTGACGATCAGCTGATAATCCCCGCGCTGCAGCTGGCCTGCGCTCATATCCCACAGACGTCCTGCCGCATTTTCATTTTCCACCAGCACCTGCTCCAGCTGTCCGCTCAGGGTCATGCGTTCCTGAACTTCACTGAGCAGCTGTTCTCGCTCGTCATCGAGCAACTGCTGATTAAGGGTGGTGGCCTGGACCACCAGGCTCAGACGCCAGCGTTGTAAAAACAGGGTGTGCAGCGCCGGAGTAAAGGTGGCGTTGTCGGTGACCAGCGCCCGGGCCTGACTGGCAAACGGCGAGTGTACGTTATCGAGCAGCGTCAGGGTTTGCGGAAGCTGGACGATAAACTGCGGCGTCGACAGCCGCTGGCATTGCTGATAACAGGCTACTTCCCA
>JAFACP010000033.1 GCA_023425455.1 Pseudomonadota bacterium
ACGCCCTTTCAGGAACGTCAGATAACGCGTCGATTCCGGATTGGTTTCCCACTCCGTTAAGTCGATCCGGGCGACGATATCCGCATGATTAATATCCAGATAGTGCGTGGAGCTGATATCCAGCTGCTCGTTGACGCGCATACTGCTCAGGTTATTCAGTACCGTGACCAGCAGATACTCTACCGCCAGATAACGGTAGTGGCAGAACAGGACGATACCGCCGTCAGCGAAGGGATATTTCGCCAGTTCGTCGCGCAGACGACCGGTTGCCGCACGGCTAAAGGCGAGGAAGTCCTCCTCCCCCTGTCGCTGCAGACGCAGGCTATCAGCCAGCTCGCTCTCTTCGCTGAACAGACCATAGGCTTTGTTTTTCGCGCTGTAGACGCGGTGCAGCTCCGCCACCATGTCGACAACGGTTGGCGTGGGTTCCAGTAATGAATCACGTAACACCACGTCAAGGGTTTGCTCATCACGTTTGATAAGCTGGTGCAACGCAATCTGGTTGATATCCAGACTCATGATAAACTCTCCTTTTAGACCGGGCGGTATTCAACCACCACCAACGCGTGTGTGCAACAAGAGAAAAAAGGGGAAAAAAAGCTGTTGCTACGGTAATATGTTGCCCTTTCATCAACAAACTGATTTTGAGTTATGCCACAACATTCCCGCTACAGTGACGAACACGTTGAACAATTGCTCAGTGAGCTGGTCAACGTACTGGAAAAACATAAAACGCCGACCGATCTCTCCCTGATGGTACTGGGAAATATGGTCACCAACCTTATCAATACCAGCGTTGCACCGGCTCAGCGTCAGGCGATCGCCAACTCTTTCGCCCAGGCTTTGCAGTCATCCGTTAGCGACGATCGGGCCCACTAAGGGAAACAAACAACAGTTTATGGTGACGAATCGTCAGCGCTACCGCGAAAAAGTCTCCCAGATGGTCAGTTGGGGGCACTGGTTTGCCCTGTTCAATATTCTGCTGGCGACGCTGCTGGGCTGCCGCTATCTGTTTGTTGCCGACTGGCCGACCACGCTGACCGGGCGTATCTACTCCTGGATGAGCGTGGTTGGGCATTTTAGCTTCCTGGTGTTCGCCACCTATTTACTGATCCTGTTTCCCCTGACGTTTATCGTCATGTCGCAGCGTCTGATGCGGTTCCTGTCCGCGATTCTCGCCACCGCGGGAATGACGCTGCTGCTCATCGACAGCGAAGTTTTTACCCGTTTTCACCTGCATCTTAACCCTGTCGTCTGGGAACTGGTCATCAACCCGGACCAGAATGAAGCCGCCCGCGACTGGCAGTTAATGTTTATTAGCGTGCCGGTGATCCTGCTGATTGAGATGCTGTTCGCCACGTGGAGCTGGCAAAAGCTCCGCAGTCTGACCCGCCGCCGGCACTACGCCAAACCCGTCGCGGCGCTGTTCTTTATCTCTTTTGTCAGCTCGCACGTCATGTATATTTGGGCTGACGCGAACTTCTATCGCCCGATCACCATGCAGCGGGCGAACCTGCCGCTTTCCTATCCGATGACCGCGCGCCGTTTCCTTGAGAAGCACGGCCTGCTGGACGCTCAGGAGTACCAGCGTCGCCTGGTGGAACAGGGAAATCCGGAAGCCGTCACCGTGCAGTATCCCCTGAGCGATCTTCGTTATCGCGATATGGGCCAGGGTCAGAACGTCCTGCTGATCACCGTTGATGGCCTGAACTACTCGCGCTACGAGCAGCAGATGCCGTCGCTGGCCGCGTTTGCAGAGAAGAATATCGCCTTCACCCAGCACATGAGTTCGGGCAATTCCGCCGATGCCGGTATATTTGGTCTGTTCTATGGGATCTCTGCCGGATATATGGACGGCGTGCTGGCGGCGCGGACGCCTGCGGCGCTGATCACCGGCCTGAATCAGCAGGGTTATCAGCTGGGGCTGTTCTCCTCGGATGGCTTCAATAGCGCGCTGTACCGACAGGCACTGCTGTCCGACTTCTCGCTGCCACCGGCACAACGTCAGTCGGATCAACAAACCGCCGACCAGTGGATTAACTGGCTGCAGCGCTATGCGCAGGAAGATAACCGCTGGTTCTCGTGGATCGCCCTGAATGGCACGAGCCTCAATGACAGCAACCAGAAAGGTTTTGCGCGTCGTTACAGTCGGGCTGCAGGCGATGTCGATACCCAGATTGGCCGCGTGCTGGAAGCGTTACGTAGCGCCGGCAAGCTTGATAATACCGTGGTGATTGTGACTGCCGGTCACGGCGTACCGCTCGGTGATGAAACCAAAGGGATGAGCTGGTCGCGCCCTAACCTGCACGTCCCGCTGGTGATCCACTGGCCGGGAACCCCCGCACAGCGCATCACTATGCTTACCGATCATAAAGATGTGATGACGACGCTGATGCAACGCTTACTGCATGTCAGCACGCCGGCGAATGAATATTCGCAGGGACAGGATCTGTTTAGCGCCACCCGTCGCCATAACTGGGTGACCGCAGCGGGCGATAATACGCTGGTGGTGACCACCCCGGAACTGACGCTGGTGCTGAACAGTAACGGTAATTATCAGACCTATACTCTGCAGGGTGAACGACTGCGGGACCAAAAACCTCAGCTCAGCCTGCTGCTGCAGGTCCTGACCGATGAGAAGCCTTTTATCGCTTACTGATTTATTATAAATCAGTTAGCGTCAACGGCCCTTGCATTCGAAAAGGAATCGCGTACTATTCTTTTTACGCGTCGGCACGTAGCGCAGCCTGGTAGCGCACCGTCATGGGGTGTCGGGGGTCGGAGGTTCAAATCCTCTCGTGCCGACCAAAATACTCTTAAGAACCAGCCTCTTACGACTGGTTTTTTATTTTAGTAAAATGTAGATGGCGTTATCATGGTGAAATGATGGTGAAAGTCGCCATCAAACGATAGGGCAATCGTCATCCCTGATCCGGTTAAGTGTGTGCGTAACCACACCATGCACTACCACATCTTCAAGCGCATCACCTTCTACGGACTCTCCGTCCATCGTGATTAATGACCTGCCCATTACCTTCGCAAAATTGTTGCGGCCATCAAAAGTAACCAGCACGACATTCCCACTATTCACCGGCAATGAAACATTGATCACAGCCCAACCACAATCAGTTTCTATCACCCGGCAATTCATGTCGATGTTACACAGCTTATCGATTGTCAACCTGGCTTCCACGTAATCAGTCGCAGGAGATACAAAGCCCATTACCTTATACGCACGATGATGTAGTGGAGTTGGCGCGTATCGAGCTGGCATCTCTCGAAGCGGGGCCTGTTGTGTGCCCAAAATGCAATGATACTGGAATGGCTGATAGTGGCGGTGTTCAGCCATAGGGAGAGGGAATTATGATTCCTTGTGATTGCTCTTTGCCAGGCCCTGAACTTACTTCGCTTATACATGATTTGAATATTGACGGTAATCACAGGCTTGCAAATGTTATCCAGGATTTGATTGATAGTAAGAAGTCAACTGATTCAATCACGCGAATCTTCACGCCAGCGCCGGTAGCTGTGCCAACGTTCGATGAATGGCTGGAAATTCGCGGTAAACGTCTTCCGATGTATGTATTTATTGCCATGAGAAACGCGGCTGAACCATGGTTAAGAACAGCAATGGATTTGGCGCTGCAGACAACACATGCGCGACTCGGAGTTTTGCGAATAGAATATTCGATAAGGGAACCTAAAAACGGCGCTTGTGGATGTGTATGGCTAGACGAACCTGAAAACGGAATTTACGGTACTTTCTACATCCACCGTCAGAAGGTTCAAAAGAAAGAGGCATCATACGTAGCGATCCCAATTGGAGAGGAACTGAAGAGGATTATTGACAATAGCCGGGATAGTGTTGCCAGTCCGTATGTTGTTCACCGGATACCAGAAAGAAATAACAAACGGGGTAAAGAGGTTTTGCACCCAACCCAAGTTACGCCGGATTATCTTAGCCGTTCGTTCTATGCACTGCGTGACAAGCATGGCTTATGTGTCCACCTTCCTATGGAAGAACACCCAGCATTTCACGAGATAAGAGTTCTTGCGGCACACTTGTTTGATAGTCAGGGCATCGATTCTCAAGGAAGGATGGCACACAGTGACGCCAAATCAACTAAGATCTATACCAGTAACCACATCGACTGGGTGATGGTACCGCATGGAGAGATAAAAACAGGTCGAAAACATTATTTTTTTCTTTTTCAACAGAGAACATCTCTTACTGTCCCTTGAAAATCACAAAGGTTGCAACTATTACTGTAGAAGGAAATAGTTGGAAGAAATTGATTAGAGAATCATAAGTATATGTTTTAGTTTATGTTTTATTTTTCTTTCAGCTAAATAATTTAAGAGATTTCTGTTGTCAAGATGACATCACTCTTGTTAGTATGCTGACAACAAGTGATTTCACAACAAAATGATCTATCCCACACAGTAGGTACAACAAGGAGAGGCTTAAATGAGAAACTTCGAAATCGGTTACGGTGAAGGCTAAGTCTAAATAAGCATTGAACTAAACTCCTCATTCTGAGGAGTTTTTTTTCATTCAGCATAAGGGTTTTCGGAATGTACCGATGGATAAAAAGTAAAACCAAAACACTTCTTGGAGTGCTTGTAGGCATACTTCTTAGTCTAGTTGTCACAAGATTTCTGTTGATCTTCAATGCAGTAGAAACTGCGACATGGTTCTACACAGCTTTTGATGCAGGGCTGATCACGACTTTTGCGACTTTCTTCTCCTTGTATGGAGTTTACAAAATAAGCAACAAGTTCCCCGATACGAACGCACTGCTACCATTATTTGGGGTGGTTATTTGGAGCTTGATTCTCCTCGCCTACTATGTGCTCAGATACAATGATGCTTACCAAACGGCTTTATCAATCATTGTTGCAGGTTCGATTGCTGGTATGGGTTGGTGGATTCAGTTTATTACTTCAGCAGCTAGTGATAGACGCAAACATACTCTTAATGTGGTTTTGAGCACGCGCACTTGCACCGAGTATCAAACACACCTCCGCAATTACACCCATCTTTGGCGGGGTAATCGGCATGCGCCGAAAGAGATTTGTTTATGGAGGGACGATCCTGACAATCCTAAGTTTAAAGATGCTAAAGTCCCTGATGAAGTTGTTAAAGGCATCAATGGGCTTCTGTACATCCTCAACTTTTACGAATTTTTAGCTCAAGGCATCAAAGCTAACGATTTAGATGACAAGCTTTTACGGGAATGTTTTTGTGGCTTCCTAGAAGGTTTAGAGAGAAAAGCTTATTTCATCCTTTCTGAAGCTCAGAAGCGAGATGAGAGATATTTTGAAGGAATCATCTTCTTATGCAAACGTTGGAACAATGAGAAGTCATTAGTCGAAAAGCATCGCCACTCGGCTCCTCCTGCAGATATCGGTACTTGCTATCCATCACAAGATGAAGTTATGAAGATGCTTGGTATGCAGAATAAACCCGATTCGAAACCTAAAAGAAGAAGGAAAAGGCGTGGTCCTGTATCGACATCTACCGAGGCGGCGAACGTTTCTGAACTTAACCCAGAATCAAATTCGGCATCAGGATCTTAAATTTAGTGGTAAAACCAAGCTTAACTCATTGATGTATATGTAATGCAGAAAAAATACTGTTTGTTACACAGTAAATTTACTTACAGGCCAGTAATGGCGCGGCTAAGAAGCATTTAGTGCAGGTGACATGGGGGGTCGGAGGTTCAAATCCTCTCGTGCCGACCAAAATACTCTTAAGAACCAGCCTTTTATGGCTGGTTTTTTTATTCCCTGAAATCTACTCTGGCTGATACTCTGGCGTTCTGTGCAGACAGAACATCGTCACAGCACAAAGTTGCTTGCTGTTTACAGAACAGGATACGGCGAATGAAAAAAGCGGCATAACGCCGCTAAGTCAAAAATAAAGCCAACCGCAGGCTGGCCCTGAACTGGCGGGAGAAGACTTAATGCTTCTCACGTCCGCCGAGGAAAAAGATCCCCAGCGGAATAGCCAGCAGCACGGTGAACACCAGGCTGTATACGCAGATCATTGCCGATTGCAGGACATACATGCTGGTCGTCCACTCTGAAAGCGGAATGTTGTACTGTTCAATCACCCCGACAATCGTTGCCCGGCCAACGCCGGCAGCAGCAATCATAAACACAACGAGCAGCGCCAGGATGAATTTCCGGCCTTCAGGTGTTTTCAGTTTCGCGCGAACCATGCTTCTGTTCCCTTTACAGATGACTAACATTGTGTGGCACTTACAGTAACACGAGCGGACTACAGACTCCACATCAGCATAAACAACAAACAAAAACGCAATAAGGCAGATAATAAAACTAGTTAAATTGAAAATATGAGTAAATCAATCCAGCGAGCAGGTCAGGTTATGCTAATCTGAACAGGAACGTTTTGCGATAAAGGAATAACTGTGAAAAACGCACCTAAATTTGCTCTCGCCCTGCTCGCCGCCTGTGCCAGCGTAAGCGCCTTCGCCAGCGACACGACAAAGGATCAACCTCTGGAAAAAATCGCGCCCTATCCGCAAGCGGAAAAAGGGATGAAGCGTCAGGTCATTCAGCTGCCGGCCCGCCAGGATGAAGCGAACTACAAAGTTGAGCTGTTAATCGGGCAAACGCTGGAGGTGGACTGCAACCGACATCGCCTCGGCGGGCAGCTGGAAAGTAAAACCCTGCAGGGCTGGGGCTACGACTATTATGTGTTCGATAAGGTCACGTCGCCCGTGTCCACCATGATGGCCTGCCCGGACGGGAAGAAAGAGAAAAAATTCGTGACGGCCTATCTGGGCGACAACAGCCTGTTGCGTTACAACAGCAAACTGCCCGTTGTGGTGTATACGCCGGAAAACATTGAGGTGAAATACCGCATCTGGAAGGCTGACGACACCGTTGAAAACGCAACCGTGCGTTGAGCAAAAAAGCCGGGTACGCAGTACCCGGCTTTTTGGTATTACAGCGCGATATCGGCAACCGGTTTATGTTCCGGCTGTGGCTGCAGTTGAGCCGGTGGTGCCGCATCCGCAGCCTGTGGCTTAACGTATTGTAGCTGCAGAACGCGGCTGGTGTATTCCAGCTCCTGCTCCGTGGCCGCTACGTTGCCGTTCAGCTTTGTGCCATAGGATGGAATAATGGTTTTCAGCTTCGCCTGCCATTGCGGGCTGGCAACTTTATCTTTAAACACTTTTTCCATCAGGTGCAGCATAATCGGTGCCGCAGTCGATGCACCCGGTGACGCGCCAAGCAGCGCCGCAAGAGTACCCTCTTTATCGCTCACCACCTCTGTCCCCAGACGCAGCACTCCCCCTTGTTGCGGGTCGCGCTTAATGATCTGCACCCGCTGGCCTGCCTGCCACAAACGCCAGTCCTCTTTCTTCGCCTGCGGATAGTACTCTTTCAGCGCCGCGAAACGGTCATCATCAGAGAGCATGACCTGGCCAATCAGGTATTTCACCAGATCGAAATTGTCGAGCCCGACGTCCACCATCGGCTTGAAGTTGGAGGTTGTGGTGGCGCTCAACAGATCCCACAGGGAGCCATTTTTCAGGAATTTCGTGGAGAAGGTCGCGAAGGGGCCAAACAACACCACGCGTTTGCCATCCAGCACACGGGTATCGATGTGCGGAACAGACATTGGCGGCGCCCCCACCGAAGCCTGACCGTACACTTTCGCCAGATGGCGATTGACCACATCCGGGTTCTCGGACACCAGGAACTGCCCGCCGACCGGGAAGCCTGCGTAATCGTCCGCTTCAGGAATACCAGACTCCTGCAGCAGCTTCAGCGCGGCACCGCCCGCACCGATAAAGACAAACTTCGCCTTAATCACGTGCACGGCGTCACTGTTTTTGAGATCGGCAACCGTGACGTTCCAGCTGTTATCCGCATTACGCTTAAAGCCGCGTACTTCGGTGTTGAGCTGCAGGTTGAAGTTCTCTTTCTTCTTCAGGGAGCCCACCAGCTGACGCGTGATCTCGCCGTAGTTCACGTCAGTGCCGATTTCGGTGCGGGTCGCAGCCACTTTCTGATTCGGGTCACGCCCTTCCATCACCAGCGGTGCCCACGCTTTGATCTGCGCGTGATCTTCAGAATACTTCATACCACGGAACAGCGTGCTCTGCTGCAGAGCGGCATAGCGCGCGCGCAGGAAGTTCACGTTCTGATCGCCCCAGACAAAGCTCATGTGCGGCACGGTGTTGATAAAAGAGTGCGGATCGTGCATCACACCGCTGTTGACCTGGTGCGACCAGAACTGACGCGAAATCTGAAACGCTTCGTTGATCTCTACCGCCTTGTCGATACTGATGGAACCGTCCTTTTTTTGCGGCGTATAGTTCAGCTCCATCAGCGCAGAGTGTCCGGTACCGGCGTTGTTCCAGCCGTTCGAACTCTCCTGAGCCACGCCGTCGAGGCGCTCGACCATGGTCATTGACCAGTCAGGCTGTAACTCTTGCAGATAGGTTCCCAGCGTGGCGCTCATGATACCGCCACCAATTAAAAGGACGTCCGTTTCTTGCTCTTCTGGCGCATCCGCCTTCGCCGCCAGTGAGACGGCATTCAGCCCCACGGCCAGAGAAAAGAGCATGGCAGTCATTTTTTTCATAATTTATGCCTTTATTTAATAGTGCTTTATGCGTGGAAAGTGCAGGTGAAAAAAGCTGCGCGGGAACGGTAACAACTTTTAAATATTGTTTAAAGGTTACGAAATTATTGTAATTGTGAAATTTAATGATGGATTGTTTGTGGAGAATTGCCGGATTCGGCTGGCAAAACCGGGCTTTCCTGGCTACTATGCTGCACTTTGTGATCGCGCGCACGGAAGCCTGCCCTAACCTGCGAACTGTTATGTCATTACCACACTCTTCTGCTCCCCCGTCCACTGAAGGGCATGTCGCCACCGTGCTTCGTTCCCCCGCGCGTCTGACGCGCGAAACGCTGGCTGGCGTCATTACCGCGCTGGCGCTTATTCCTGAAGTGATCTCATTTTCGGTGGTCGCCGGTGTTGATCCCAAAGTAAGCCTGATCGCCTCTGTCGTCCTCTGCTTCGCGCTTTCACTGCTCGGCGGCCGTCCGGCAATGGTCACCGCGGCCGCGGGCTCTGTCGCGCTGGTGATTGGTCCAATGGTGCATCAGCACGGGGTCCAGTACATTCTCCCTGCCGTGATCCTCGCCGGCGTGATTCAAATTCTGTTCGGCGCGCTGGGCATGGCGCGACTGATGCGTTTTATCCCCCAGTCGGTAATGACCGGCTTCGTGAACGCCCTCGGTATCCTAATTTTCTTTGCCCAGGTGCCTCACTTCTGGAGCAGAAGCCCGCTGATTGTCGGCCTGTTTGTGCTGACGCTGCTGATTGTGCTGTGGGTGCCGCGCTATATCAAAAGCATCCCTTCGCCGCTGATAGCCATTGTCGTCTTAACCCTGTTCACCGTCACCAGCGGGCAGATCCTGCCGACCGTCGGCGATCAGGGCTCCATGAGCGGTGGCCTGCCGGGGCTGACCCAGCTGTTAGTCCCGCTCAACCTGCAGACGCTGAGCATCATCTGGCCCTGCGCGCTGAGTATTGCCTTCGTGGGTTTACTGGAGTCGTTACTGACCGCAAAACTGGTGGATGAGCTGACGACGACGCCGTCGAGCAAGCGTCGCGAAAGTATCGGTCTTGGCGTAGGTAACATCATGGCCGGGCTGTATGGCGGCATTGCGGGCTGCGCAATGATTGGGCAGACCATCGTCAACGTGGAGATGGGGAAAGGCCGGAGCCGTATCTCCACTCTCGCAGCCGCGGTGGTCCTGTTGATTCTGGTCACCGCCCTGAGCGAAGTGATGGAAAAAATTCCGATGGCCGTACTGGCGGGGATCATGGCGATAGTCGCCATCAAAACCTTCAGCTGGCATAGCCTGCAGCCTGCCACCCTTAAGCGCGCGCCGGTAGCAGAAACGCTGGTGATGCTGGTGACCGTCGCCGCGACGGTTTCAACCGACAACCTGGCCATCGGCGTTTTGTCCGGGATCGTCGCGATGGCGTTGCTCCCTCCCCGTCTTAAGCGCTCGCAGCGGGTTACAGAAGAAAAAGCGTCGCCAGCCCAAGAAAAATAAAGAACCCGCCGGTATCGGTAATGGCGGTGATCATCACGCTCGACCCCACGGCGGGGTCGCGCCCCAGTTTGGTCATCGTCAGCGGAATAATCACCCCCATCATCGCCGCGACCAGCAGGTTCAGCACCATCGCCAGCATCATCACGCCGCCTAAGGCCATATCGTCGTACAGCCACCAGGTGATCCCCCCCATGATGCCTCCCCAGACCAGGGCGGTGATCA